>JAYRWZ010000366.1:0-8465 GCA_041917875.1 Chloroflexota bacterium
AGTGTTTCCCCGCCTGTCGGTTCTAATAAATCAATCATCTCTTTGGCGATAGTGATAGGAGCTGTTTGAGAAATAACAATATTGTCGGCTGTACGCACGCGCACGATTACTGTGGGGCTTTGTGCGGTGCCGGGTTTCCATTCTGTGAAGCCGGAAGTTGCTGATTGAGCTGAAGTTACTTGTCTGATAAGATTCCACGTGATGCCACCATCTGTTGAATATTCGACAAAAACTGAAGTCACTAATGATTGTGACCATGCGATAGAAATGGATTCATTTTGTCCGAAAGTTTCGCCGCCTTTGGGTTCTTGTAACTGTAAGGAAACGGCTGCAATTGAGAATCCTACCCACGAGGTGTCACCGATTGCGGTATTATTAGCGTCCATCACACGTACAAAACCCGCCGACGTTGATTCGGAAGGTATTGTCCATGGCACTCTGCGTCCCGCTGCGGGAATATTGCTTGCTATACTTTTCCATGTTTTCATATTATCGGTGGAATACTCAGCAATAACCGATGTCACATTATGGCTGATAAAGCGAATGGAATCAAGGGTGCCGGCTCTGAAAGAATTACGCCCGAGAGGATATTGTAATTTTACTATTGGTGAAGATGGAACAGTAACGCATGAGGAACGTCCGCGCTCAGCACCTCTGCGTATTTGAGCAGCAACAATCGGAGTAAATATTAAATTCATGCGGGCATTGGAGCATGTACCGAGATGGCAATAGCTCATAATTGTACCGCCAAAATCGGGGCAGCGTCTTCTGCTGTCGGGTAAATTACAGGCATCGCCCGTTGCTGCCGGTCCATTTTGCACAACGCATGTATCCAAAGGAATTCTATTGGGCCATGGCGAACTGCTGCCACAAAAATGTGTGTGCGGGCTGCCGAAATTATGTCCCATTTCATGAGTACAGACCATTGCATCCCATACATAACCAAGAATGGGCCAATTCACATTGACATTAATGCTTGAAATACCATACCCTAATTGCCGACTGCAAATAGTGCCGCTGTAATTTGAACCGCTGTATGCCACACCGGCAGCATAAACACTCGCATTACCTGTGACCGATGTAACCAAATGAGCAATATCACGGACATCGGTTTGACTTCTTCTTCTTTGAGCAAAACGAGAGAGAATCTCGCCTGCATCGGTTTTGACATTATCATCTTGATAGCCGGGATAGCCCTGATCGCTATCTGAAAGCCACATCCACGGATCGGGAGCCAATTTAAGACTTACATTGACTTCGTCCTCATACATGGCACTTGATTGAGCAAGCAAAGAAGCCACATATAAAATGGTATTGCTGAGATTTTCTTCTTCCGATAAATTGGAACGACGAACTTTCAAATAGACGGGATAATCAATTTCAAAAGCAACATCAATTTCAAGCATATCACCAAAAGTAGGTACTTTAATAGGGTCGGCAGTTTGCGAGTCATCATCAGCGGATGTGGAGGGAAGGATATCGTTCATACAACGAAAATTTTTCAGGGATTCGATGCCATCGGATTCCGCAAGGGCATGCTCTCCTTTATTGACAGCGTCCGCCCATGTGGGTCCAAGAGTGCGTATTGTTCCATCAGAGGAACGAATGGAGCCGATGATTTGCCCTTGACCATAGAGAAGAACAATTTTTGATTTAGGATCTTTTTCGTCAAAACCTGTGTATATCTGCATTGCGGGAGTCGGGATAATGCGACCATCACCCAGATGCCATCGCGTGGACGGGTCAATAATGGTTGTTGATTTACGGCGCAAGTGTACCGTAGAATTAAGTTTTTCCGTAATGGGAAAATTATCGACTATAAGATAATCTGTCGGTGTAAAAAATGCCTTATGTACATCAGCAGCATCCAGATACAGTGTACGATACGGCACTTGTATTCCCAAAGGACGTGCCGCTGAAGATTTTTGAGGAGGTGTAAGTATATCGGAAAAATTCAGGCGACGAATGTTCATTTCATCGGCATATAATGTTGCCATGCCTGCGAGCATGACATAGATAAAGAGTATTTTTTTCATAGAAAAAACCAAAAAAGTGAAAAAAAAACAGTGCTCTCCATAATTTTACGCAGCTGCGGCAACCACGCATATCCCCTTCATAAAGAGCGTAGAATGATTCTAATGTTTCAGTGTTGCAATGAGAATAACTGAGATATGATGACTATGTAACGGTGATGATATTGCAAAGAAGAATCGTGAAAAAACACAAGCATCAAGTGAAAGTTACACATTTCTTTTCTCTTTACATTTCATACACTAAATATCAGAGAATTAATAATCAAACTCGCCAATCGGTAATACATATAATATTCCCATTCATCAGAGGGCTGCTTTCGGCATAATACCGGCAGCCCTGTGAGTGTATTGTTAAGTAAAGGGAAATGTTGCAAGTATCTCAGAATTTCCAGTCCAAACCAATGGAAAGATTCCAAGCTTGGGGTAAACCCGGTTCGATGAATGCATATTCAGGTAAAGCACGTGCTTTGTCGGGGTTAATCCATACTGATGCAATATATTTTTGATCAAATGCATTAGCAAGTCGTGCATTGGCTCTGAGGAATAATTTATCGAATACATGTTGATTAATTCCTGCTGATATATCGAATACCGTATAAGCGGTTGCTTGTTGTGTATTGGCATCATCGGCATAGTATTCACCTACATGGCGCATTTCGGTTTCGAGGAATGCTTGCGGAAAGAAATCCGGCGCCCAACGCAAGCGAGCTGTGGCAAAGAGTGCCGGAATGCCTGCCATCTGATTACCATGGTAAGACACCGTGGGCTTGCCCGAATAAATGCTGTCTACGGTGTATTGTTTATAGGTATTGTCAGAGAGCGTTGCCGAGCCGTACAAAGTAAAGCCGCCGATGAACTGAGTCTGAAGACCAAGTTCCACGCCCATACGCCGAGATTCGCCCGCAGAGACATAGTATCCGCCCGAGCCATAAGGAATGAGGTCATTAGTAACATTAATCACGTATCCGGCAATGTCGTACATCAGTTCCTTTATAAAAGAATGTGAATCTTCGGGAAGGATAATATTTTTTATACCTATTTCCGTAGTTACAGAGCGGATCGGTTCCACCAAAGGGTTCACTGCGGCTGGTACAGTCACGCCGGAAACAGCTGCCGGATCGGTTTCATTACCTGCGGGAACTTCTACGCCCCCACCCACATTGGCATACACGCTGAATGTGGGTTTAATGCGCCATGTAATCCCAAGTTTAGGAGTGATTTGTGTAAAACTTTTACTGCCGTCAATAATAGCAACATTCCGTGAATTATTGCCCACACTGTCGCCTCGAAAATTATAATCATTGCTGCTGTTAAAATAGGAGATATTATCATAGCGCAAACCCGCAGAAACAGATAATGCATTGTGGAATAATGATACTTCTTCTTGTAAAAAAACGCCGAAATTATTGGCACCTTCGGATTTTATACTGCGCGGATATTTTCCTTTACCTGCTTGGGGTGATAATTCAAAAAAGGCAATTCCTCCATCTTGATATTGTTCATCAAACCCGACTAATGTGCGTAACCATATATCATCCGAAATTGTTGTTTTTATACCAAGTATGGCATTACCTCCTACATGATAACGATTAAATTCTCGAAAGGTATTTCGTTCTGAACGCTCCAGATATTTACTTTGAATAAATGTCATGGTATTCAGAGTAATATTTTCCGAAAAATTATGTTCGAGTGTTGTACCGATACGTCCCAAACGATTAAAACGTCGTTCATCACGCGCCACGTATGTCGGGCGATATACCCGTGTGTCATTTTGTGCCTGCGATGCTGCGGAATCATATTGCGAAGGCGTTAATGGTCCGGGAATTTTGAAATTATTACTTGCACCTACGAGAAAAACATTCAATTTGGTATTTTGTCCAAGTGCTGAAATTAACCCTGCATTGAATTGAAATAATGAGCTGCGGCTGTTTTCACGCCATCCTTCAAACGAGGTATTGTTTGTCGAAAGATACAGCATCCCGGCATCGGTATTGGTGCCCATGCGCAATGACTGTTTCATAAAACCAAAACTGCCATTTTGATTGGTGAGCGAGATAAACGGTGTGCGTGTTGTGGGTACGGTGCTGATTGACACAATCCCGCCGGAAGCATTGCCCCATAATGCTGAGGCATTGGAGCGAATAACTTCAATGCTTGAGGCACCGCTCAAATCAATGAGATCAAAAGCAGTACGACCATCGGGTTCGGTATCGGGAATGCCGTCCTGATAAAAACGCAGACCACGTGATGTCCCCGCATTGGAACGCTCGCCGGCACCGCGAGCACCAAAACCACGTATGGTCACACGTACATCCTGATTACCGGAACGTGATTGTACTAAAGCTCCGGGCACAAGTGATAAGACTTCATCTAGACCATAGCCCCGAGCATTTTCCAATATTTTTTGAGGAACAACAGTAATAGCCAGAGGAACTTCCAAATTAATTTCTTTTTGACGTGTTGCGGTCACCACCACTTCTTCGGTTGATATTTCTCGTACTGTTGTACTGTCTTTTGTGGATGGTTTTTTTGTTTGTGCACTCACCGATGTTAAACAACAAAGTGCTATGATAGAAGATACTATTTTTTTCATTGGTAATAATTGGATAAATAAAGAAAATAAGTCCTTGCCCATTGTGTGGATGGGAAGGTACAATAAGACAAAAACGATACTGTAAAGACGCGATGAAGCACCAATCAAACAGATCGTGGAGGGGTAAGTTTTATGCCGTAAAAGTAGGTTTATGCTTCCGGCGGCGGTGAATACATAGGAAGTGTAACAGAATAGACTGTAAGGGGATACCTTACATATTGAGTTGTAGAACAATCAAGAATATAATCATTATTATCTTCACCGGGCGGCGGACTGTCTTTGATGATATGATTGACTAATGCCCTGTGTTGATTTTTTATCGGCAGCTTTGTATCATGCGATTGAAATACGGCATAACATACCGATCGAAGCATTTTCTCTTGACGATCATGGATACAGCATACTATATACGTACCATTTTGTTCTAAACGAGATGAAAAAATATCATACATCTCTTCGCCGATGCGAATTTCTTGTTCTTCTTCAAGATATTCCGCATTGTCATAACCCACCACTGTGTGTTTATCAAGTGTGAACTCGAAGAATGTATCGGGCTGATGACATAAAAGATAGGCACGCACCGATGCTTTGCTCCACCGCTTTACGATTGAATGTGCCATTGCATATCCCGTCGAATTGATGAGAAGTGTCATCATCAAGACAGTGGCAATAGCGTATCGGCATCGGTAGAAAAAGTGCATAGCGAACAAAACGTTTTCTTATTGGTGAATGTCTTTACACTTGCGAAAATACGAGGACAAGAGCATATAATGGAAAAGAGACCTTAGGTAAGCAGTTCACTGAAGCTATGAAACTACAGAGCAGAATGTAAAATGTTACAAAGACATAGTGTGAAATGTTTGTCAAAACATAGTGTTTGTAAGTTTTTTCTTTTCAATAAATTGCTGATGATTATGTTAAATGTTCAGGTCTCATTATGCAAATATGACTGCTTACAATGAGATAAATGTATTGTAGTTTGTGATATGTATTGTGACAACAGTTTTCTAAGTTTGTACAATCATATACAATGGTCCATCTATGAAACAACAACTCGCTTACGTGAAAAATCTTTATACTGCTATGAGCGAAGCAGCGAATCCCGACTATGCTCCTTCTATGAAAAAGTACATGAAAGATGTCTGTGATTTTATGGGAATAGCATCGCCTGTGCGCGCAGCTCTCCTCAAGGACTTTATCAAAAATGAAGGTTTGCCTGACTATAATGTCTTGCCCTTGGTGGTTCGCCAATGCTGGCAATTACCCGCAAGAGAAATGCACTATTGCGCAATTGATATTTGCATAAAACTCAAAAAACAATGGGATGATGATATACTCGGGCTTAGTGAAGAAATGATACTTATGACTTCATGGTGGGACACGACGGATGCCATTTCTTCGGGCATTATTGGCGAATATTTGCGGAAACAATCACAAACCTATATTCGTGACTATGCAGAACATCTCATGAAATCGGAAAATATGTGGTTGCAAAGAACAGCACTTATTTTTCAACGTAAATATAAAGATCATACTGATAAAGAATTATTGTTTTCACTGTGTGAGCGTTTAGCGGAGTCGAAAGAATTTTTTATACGTAAAGGCATGGGGTGGGCTTTGCGTGAATATGCTTATCGAGAACCCGAACTTGTTCGAGAATTTGTGCTGAACCATTCTGTGAGTACGCTGACACGAAGAGAAGCACTAAAACATATAGGGGAGTGACAGGGAACATGGCAGCTAAGTAAAAAAAGTATAATATACCGGAATTAAAGTGATTTTGGTGGCTTCTATATTTCGAATCCTCACAATATTGAGAGAATCAATCATGATAATTACTTTAGTCCCTGTATAACAATGAGAGAAATTTCTGAGAATCACAGATCTATATACAATCTCATTAAGCCGGAATAAAAGAAAAATCGAAAATCTTTTAGCAATAATCCAAAAAAAGCATACTTTTATCTATTTTTTTACTTGTCATAGAAAAAAATTTGGAAAGTATGAAAAAATTTTGTAAGTTCGCAACCGACTTAAATAACCCTTTATTTATCCTATACTAAGGAGTGGTGCTATGTATAAAAAGACTTTTGTCAAACCCGACTTTTGTCAAACCCGACTTTTGTCAAACCCGACTTTTGTCACATCCTTCATCAGGAATGTTCTCATGTTATTCGCTCTGTTTAATCTAACTTCCTTCGAAGTTTTATCGCAACAGTATTTTAACTTCCCTCATTATGACCCTAATCCACCAAATTATGTTAATACTGATTGGATACCATCAGGATTAACTCCCACGACATCTTCCAAATTTGCTCATTCATTCACGTGTAAGTTACGTGTTGCAAAGAACCCGGATATTATATGGGAACCATGCGGAGGTATTTCTATCTCACAAGACGCTAATCCACAAGATGAACTAAGCGGATTTTACCTTCAAGATTTTACCTACAGAGCGGTTGCTCGTACATTTTTTAATGACATTGCATATATACCAAAAGATGCTTTATGGCGACTTTATCAAAGGATAACGAGTGGTACTAATAATTCGATAAAGACCTATATCGAGTCATTGGCACAAGCTAAACAAGATTCTATTTACGCTTTTATATTCTCTCCCCCTGCAAATCCCGGAGATCCTCCGAGACCTAGAATATATGCGAGTGTTCGTCCCGGAATATTAATTGTTGCCGGACAATATACCACACCACCGAATATTAGTTGTGGTGGTGAAAATCCGGTACGTGATAATGCGGCAATTTATGTTGTTGATGCCGGATCATTACAACCATTACGAATGTTTAGATTTTTCCAATGCAGTCCGGATATAAAAACATCTAATTTTACCGCTATTCGTTATTTAGATGTCGTTGATCGTTATGTGGCAGTTGGATCGTGTGATGATTTTAATAACAATACCGATATACTCTCTTTTAACGGTGATTTATTATATCTACTATGGGAAAATTTACCCCAAACGGATGCAATGACACACAAATATGATATAAAAGAGCCACTTGATGGTAGATTTGGAGAAGGAAGATTTTCATGTGATGATATCGCTACGGGTGTGGATTTACGGTACTTTAAAACAGTAAATTCTAACGGCTTTTTCAACGGCTATTCTACTAATGCAGGCGCAATTATGGTTTCTGCTTATTTGACAAATCGTTTTAATGAAGAAGTAAGTGTTCTTTTGCGTTTGAATCATGATGGCAGTCCTGTCCCTGGTCCATGTAAAAGAAAACTAGGTAGTTCCAATAATCGTGCTCATGCTGTCAGTTTCCTCACAGATGATGTTGGTATATGGGAAAATGAACCGGCTGAATTAGGAGTAACAGGTTATCTCCGTGTTAATCAAGTTGATAATATCTATATAGCTAAATTTGACCAAATAATAAGTACCTATGGAGATAAAAGATATCCTATCAATAATACTATCACCGAAAATCCCGGTTTCAGCATAGTATCAACAGGTGATGGTTATGCAGTAACAGGGAGATATAAACAATTAAATTCAATTCGTGGGCACTTATCCTATTTGCGTGTTGATAATAATCTTAATAGTATTGAACATACTATTTTTCCATCTCGAGTCAGCGATTCTTCTTATGGACAACGTATGCGATTTGATAATGGATTGGGCTTAATACTTGGAGGCAGTAGAACACTTGACACTATATTTAGCAATTGTAGGTGCAATGGCGATACAAGTTGTTATTGCCCACAAAGTTGGATTAATTGCTCTGAAGAATGGAGAGCTTATACTAAAAATCCATTAACTGTAACTCGAACAAATTCAAACCCAACAACTTGCCATCCTAGTATAAATACTCAAT
>JAYRWZ010000367.1:0-2499 GCA_041917875.1 Chloroflexota bacterium
AATATCATAATTTTCATGCGGCAAAAGATACGATAGCACTCATTGAAGCAGGGCATCAAGAAATGGAAAGTCATGTCCCCGATATTCTTTATACTCTATTGAGCGAAGAAATCAAGGGCATAAGTTTTCACAAATCAATAGTGAACACTAATCCGATACATTATATTTGAAATACTTTATTTTTATACTTACTTACACAATATTTTATGCACGCACAAATTCAATTTATCGCACAACTTGCTGAAATTGATGAACAAATGGATGAATTCCACCAAGAGTTAGGAGATTTACCCGGAGAGGTTAAAGAAGCAGAAAAAAAACTACGTCAGAAAAATTCTTTGGTTGAAGAAACACAATCACTCTTAGACGAACTTTTGGATTTTCGTGCAAAATCCGGTCATATGCTTGAAGATTTAAAAACGAAAGAGACCAAGTATGCTCAGCAGCAGTTTCAAGTCAGAAATAACAGAGAGTTTGATGCAATCACCAACGAAATAGAAAATATCAGAAAAGAACGCGAACATATCAATGAAAAGTTGCGTACTTCGACAATTAAAGAAGATAATTTGCGGTTGATTCTCAGCCAACAGCAAAAAGATTATGAGGAAGTAAAAGCCGTGCTCGATGAAAAAGAAAGCCAACTTACAGAGCTTTCGGGAAGTCACAGTGAAGAGATTCGCAACCTTATACATCGTCGCACAGAACTAACGACTACGATTCAGCCGAGTATTTTGGAAGAATATGAACGAATCAGAACATTTCACACTGATGCGGCGGTTAAAGTACGTCGTAATTGCTGTTCAGGGTGCTTTAGTGCTGTGCCGCCTCAAAAATTGGTAGAGATGCGCACAAAATTAGATCTCATATTCACGTGTGAACATTGCGGGAGAATACTGATCACTGACGGTATGTGATCCAAAAAATCGTAAGTGTGGGAAGAATGGGCGATAGCATTAATAATTAATGAGGAAAGTCCGAACACCAAAGAGCAACACGCTTTATAACATAAAGGCGGTGATGATTGGTAGCAATACAAGCCGACGGAAAGTGCAACAGAAAACAAACCGCTGTGTGTATATTATACACAGTAAGGGTGAAATGGTGAGGTAAGAGCTTACCGCATTGCAGGTGACTGTAATGGCATGGCAAACCCCGTGTGGTGCAAGGCGAAATAGGAACAGTAATTCGTAAGAATAAGAGACTGCTCGTTTTTTTGTCAATGAAATAGTTGATATGCTGTTTGGGTACGCCGCTTGAAGATAATGGCAACATTATTTCCAGATACATTGTCGCCTCCGTTAGCAATAACGAAGACAGAATTCGGCTTACAATTCTTTTCACACTTATTGATTTAGGGCATATATATGAAATTGCCTAATGATGATATTATTTTGGAGCTGCTACCGGAATTTTTGGATTCTTGGCTGCACGATATGGAGTATGTATTACCGCAATTAATCAGTGAAAAAAATGGTGCAGACTTACGGCGTTTTGGACATACTCTTAAAGGAAGTGCTGCGCAATTCGGTTTCGAGGAATTGCGTGATATGGGAATAAAAATGATGTCGTATGCCGAGTTGAACGATTTTGATATTGCCGAAGATTTTGCAAAGTCTATTGTGCAACATTTATTGGAAATTAAACAATTTATTGAGTCTCAAAATTTATCATCATAAAATTTTTATTATGAAATTATTTTCTTTCTACATAGCTGTAATATTGTTTTCTGCCAATCTTCTTGCGGCACAAGAACGCGTAGCCGTTTTGCCGTTTCGCAATATGGACGGATTATTGTCACTTACACCTTTGTGTTCGCAATTGGCTGATACTGTTGCGGTTGAATTAGCTAAAACCGATCCGCAAGAAAAATTTATTCATGTAGTTCCTTCCGATTCTGTGAATGAAGTTTTGGCTTCGCTTAATCTTGATCCGCAAAACCCGCAATATGATTCTGATATGTGGAAAGCCGTTGCTATGTTGAATATTCGCCGTGTAGTTTCCGGGGGCTTTAATTTGCAAGGGGATAAATTGTTAGTGAATGTCTATATTTATGAAGTTACGACAAAATTACCCGATCCGGTGAATCAGGCAAAAAATTTGTTTAAACCAAAAGATCAAATCATGGAAATTATTCCAAAAATTATTAAAAAAATATCTCCCGCATTTGTTCGATAATAAGTGTATTTACGATTCTGATAATTTTTATGTTCAATCACCGTCAATTGTGTCGGTGATTTTTTTTATAGAAGAGTAAACAAACTCCATGATACAATGTTCGATTCTTACTATTGGTGATGAGATTTGCATAGGGCAAGTAGTCAATACAAATGCTGCCTGGATTGCTGCGCGTTGTTCTGAAATCGGTTGTGAAGTCATTGCCCACTCCATCGTTGGGGATGATAGCGAAGAAATTACAGCGGAATTACATCGCTTATCTCAATTTTCCGATTATGTTTTTTTGACAGGCGGTCTTGGACCAACTCACGATGATGTGACAAA
>JAYRWZ010000368.1:0-1810 GCA_041917875.1 Chloroflexota bacterium
TATAGCAGCCTTTGCTTTACCTTGAGATTTTAAGAAAACCGGATGCCATGTTTCCGGAGCAATTTCTTCAAATTTTTCAATAAACCGTACATTGGATATTAATGGTATTGGTGTAGCGTCTGCCGGTTGTAAATCCACTTCTATGAGCTGAAATGTACCATCAATAATTTTAATTGTACCATTAAATGAAGGGAAAAGCGTAGAATTGGGTATTACTTTGATGCTATAGACAAATTTATCACCGATTGTTTGTTTGTCTTCTAAGCTATAGCTGTAACGGCTGAACGGTTCATCGGCAAGGGGGGAGAGGAATGTAGTATTGCCAATGCTGATATTGTTATCGTAAAAGTTAACAAATTTTCCTAATGCAAAAGTGTTAGACTCCGGGTCAATATTCCTGGTTTGACGGCGTTGAATTATTGTGTTTCGTTGCTTTTGCGCAATATAATCAATGTACATTTCTGAAATTGTTTCCAATACTAATGACGTGGTATCTAATTCACCGGTCGGATTTGCAGAAAAGGAAATACTGTTGGAAGAAGCCGTTGAGGAACCAACACCCTTGCCCAATATTTCGGATGTGAGCTTTGAGTAAAGAGTTGCCTTTAGGGTACGTATTCGGCGCTGATTATTTTTCTTTTGTTCTATTGCCTTACGTATAATGCCATTGACATCAAGAGCGCTTACAATAACTTCATCGGTTATTAACTCCGAGGGCATGAGTTCTATGGTCATATCTTGCGATGATGCATTAACGGAGATTTCTTTTGTTTGAAACCCGATAGATTTGACTATAAGTACAGGGGTGTTTTGCTGAAGTACTTTCAATCGAAATTGACCGCTTTTACCGCTATAGGTGCCACGATTCGTTTCCTTAAGCCGTAATGAAACTCCTGCAAGAGGTAATTTGGTCTTGGCATCGCTGACAGTACCTGTAATCATATAGTCGCCAGGCTTGGCTGATAACGCCGTACAGAAAAGTACAAAAAGCCATAATGGCAATAACTTGGCAGATGTGCGATAGATACTCATGTGTTGAAATGTGATGTGTTATCAATCCTGTCATGTTGATCTGCAAAAAAGCATTGCATTCAATTATGCAGGCAAATATGAATGAATTGACGTAGCAAAAAGCGTAAACGGTTTAGAATGTATTATGTTATCATAGTTTGATTCAAAATACGTAGTATGTGAGAAATCGAATGATTTTTTCTATCGCTTCAATCGCAACATATGTGAAACTGCAATTACGGTTATCTTGAAAGCGAAAATACTTTTGTTCTTTGAATAAATTGCTGACTGAAGCGTCAAAAACGCATGAAGCTAAATTTTTTTTGCCTTAGAGTTTCAAAACACGTATTTTTGCTTTATGAAAAAGTTATTACTCATACTTAGTGTCGTGTGCGTTACTGTTGCTGTAGCGGCGGAAGCATCGTTGGACTACTTTACCGCAAAGTCGGATGGTCGTTCCATTACAGTGCAATGGCGTTCTGCTGTTGAGAATAATATTCGTTCCTATGAAGTGGAACGATCGAATGACGGAAAGACATTTCGTTATCTAAAAGCAATAAATGCAACAGGTTCCAACTCAGAATATCGTTTCTCTGATGAAGAAGTATTCATGAAAGGCGATGGTGAGTCCGGACTTTCATCATCATATTCCTATCGTTTGCGCATAATAGGCAAAGACAATACCGTGACCTATTCGAATCAGACCAATGTAAGTCATGCCGTTAGTGGTGTCCGCCGAACATGGGGTATGATCAAAGAAATGTTCCGATAATTTTTTATTCCCTCTCAGTCCAATCAA
>JAYRWZ010000369.1:0-2107 GCA_041917875.1 Chloroflexota bacterium
AGTGGAAACTGTATTTTTGATATAATAATTGGTACATTCCCCTTAGACACAAAATGAACTTTGGCGCATACTGTGTCTCCTAAGACAACCTTATCAAAATTATAATGAATCGGCACAAGCTCAGGAAAGAGATTTTTTCCTAAGAGCGTGGTTCTCATAGACAAATTACAAGGTAGTTTCATTTGGAACATTGCATCCAAATTATTCGTATCTTTTCCCGGATCAAAGCATATTTCAATATTGACAGATTTTCCGGGAGCTAACATTTGATTTATCACACCATTAGGATTACTCGGACCAAATGACAACCTTGAATCTTGCAATAAAGTTCCCCCACCGATAGTTATTCCGGCTTTTCCTATATTTTTCAATGTAATCGTCCGACATTCTTTTTTACCGGCAGTTACAGTATAGCGGACGGTATCGTTAAACTCAATGTCTAATGCCTTAAATACGTTACGGTAACGTCTTCTATTTCCCATATTATCAATGGCATCAATGACAAAAAGTCCATTTTTTGACGGATTTACCGGCTCCGCTCTAAAAGTAACGAATGTTGAAGTGTCTTTTATTGGGTCAATCTTCCACGAATAGTTTACGGTAGAATCTAAGGCAACACGCACATCCCGTAAATAAGAACCGGCATCGGGTGGTGGTTCATTGGCATATCCATTTACAAAACCGCATTCATTGGTGGCATATATCGTCGGCGGAATACTCTCTTTGCGCGAAGCAGGAATCAATTCACCACCAAGAGTAAATGCATATGCGTCATCATCGTGTAAACCATATACCGTTCCTGTGAAGCGTCCTTTTTTTGTGGATAATTTATGCGTTCCCTCTGTCAATCTAAAACTTAAATAATAATATCGAGTATCCGGAATCTGATTATTCATTATTGATGGATATAATTCTCGAATCAATTTTCCATTAAATCGTAAACTGTCTCTCGCCAAAGAATCACATGTTATGGTAATATGATGTGATCTGAAAAGCCCATTTGGGTAATGAAAAGCTCGAAATATTGCGTCTTGCATATACGTTGTTACGGCGGGCACAATTACCATGGACGGGTCATAACCACTACTGCCAAGTTCTTTACTTGTGGGCATAAATTGCGTCAAACAAAACGGTTTCGATGAAGTCCATGTTAATGGTTCGCTAAAAGGCGCCAATGTGGCAAATGATCCCTGTTCGTCTAAGGTAATGCTGGTATTGGTGATTTTTCCTTTTACCGTGATTGTAGTATTGGGTTCATAAGCAATAACTTTAAATATATCGGGATCAGGGGATGGAATAGTAAAAGGCACGCTCACATAGTGATTTGACCACAAAGAAGTAGGTGTCAGCATTTCTATTAAATGATTGCGGCTGTCTTGATTTAATCCTAAAATTTCGGTAGGAACACATGTTCGTACATGACCGGAAAGTACGCCAATCGGTTTATCGGATCGTATAAATGTGCCGGTTAAATCATTGCCGGTTGCTTCTTTATTCGTTGAGCGAACAAGATATGTTTCGCCTTTGTTTACAGAAATATACACAGGTTGTCCGATTGAAGTATCTTTTTCCGTTTTTGCCGTCGTTGTATAAGTGACAAGAGTATTATCTTCAGCTCCAATAATGAGAAACTCCCCTGTTCTGACCAATGGATCGTAAGTCCAGGTTGTATTTGGCATTGATACAACGGCATATTCTCTTCCCCAGTGAATTACAGGCATTGCTAAATACGCATCCGATGTGTGCTTTATTGTTGACAAACATGTAACCGTAACAGGTCTATCAGAACGTATTTCAATACCTTTCATACGCCCCACTTCCGAATCAAAATTCTCATTGCCGCGCGGAATTGTTATCCACGTGACACTGTCCTTCGCCAACGTATAAGAACGTATCTCTTTTGTTAGATAATTTTCTACTTGAACATTAGTAAGTTCTGTTGTGGCTATACCCACTACTTGAATAAGTCCCTTCTCGGTGGTATTAGGATCTGTTATCAATTCATTTTGCATGAACCCGACGATAAATCGGCGCCCCGCATATCCATAAGGCATAGAGGCCTGCGCATAAATTTCAGCGCAAACACAGCCGAATACAAGGCAAAGAG
>JAYRWZ010000370.1:0-13532 GCA_041917875.1 Chloroflexota bacterium
CGAATATATTTCCGTCCAATTATCTTGATCGGCATCGGGAGTGATAGCCACCCTATAGCTTGTGGCATTGTCCACCGCATTCCATGATAAAATGCCATTGAGCAATACCAAATTGGTGACGGGTTCGGGTGGTGTGGTGCCTGTATTTTGCCCTTGTTGCGATGAGCGAACAAAACCAAGAAAATTAAGTTTGACATCATCGTCGCCCCATGTCATGATGCACCAACGGTACAGAGTCCGCAAATTTTTGGTGTCCTCATTCCATCGTGTGATAAAATGCCGCCTTGCATTTATGGCTTCGCGCTCTTCCTCGTCGCGAGCGTCTTCGGTTGTGGTTGCATCGGCAAGTGCAGTTTGCAATCGGGTAATCATCGCCGGAGGCAAGACGGGTGTTTCGCTTGCCGTGACTCGTTTTGTGTTTTCTGAAAGCACCAATTCCACACGATGAAGCTGGTCTTCTTGTCGTTCGGGATAGGTCAAATGAAAACCAAAAGCATTAAAACGCTCATCGGCTTGGAACAAATCAAGGGCAATAGTTCTTGCCATTTGATATTCCGTGCGCAGTTTTTCTAATTTTTGCAAGAACAAAGCAGTGGCATCTTCGCTTTGCCCTTCTTCCATTGCTCTTTGCGTTCTGGCTGTTGTATAATCGGTGTAAGGCGATCCATTCGCCCATGTTGCCACCGCTGCCGGCAAGCCGATAAGCTCCGCCGCATAGTCGCCGAAAACTTGTTGAATCAAGTCAAGCCGTTCGGCTCTGGTAGTAAGTGAATCATTAGCTACATTATTGTTTGAAATCATAGCTTTTTCTTTCTGAAATATGATAAAAATTAAATTATTGAGAAAAGGAAGGGAATGAAACCCCAAGCATTTTGAATGAAAAATGATGGATTTTGAGCCGAAAAGTGCCAAAATCGGCTAAAAAGTGCCAAAAAGTGACTCGAATAGAAGCAAAACCCTCAAGGATTCTATAAAAACTTGCATTTCTAACACTACCGATTGAGTTTCTAACACTACCGATTGAGTTTCTAACACTATCGATCGAGTTTCTAACACTACCGATTGAGTTTCTAATGCTACCGATTGAGTTTCTAATGCTACCGATTGAGTTTCTAATGCTACCGATCGAGTTTCTAATGCTACCGATTGAGTTTCTAACGCTACCGATCGAGTTTCTAACGCTACCGATCGAGTTTCTAACGCTACCGATTGACACGTTTCGCAGCAAGTTGTCAGAACAGGATTTGTAGGATTACAAGATGGACAGGACATTGTGTATCATGTTCATCAGGCAAATCATAAGAATCAAGGTTCAGACATTTTACTGCACTTGTCAGAACAGGATTTTTTGATGTTTTCTCTGCAATCATGCCAATCCCTCAATCGTGATAATCGTGTTCGGACAGTGGTTAGGAAAGTGCTTCGGGCGGTGCGCGCACCGATGGGCAGAACAGAGCCATAATGCCTCCGTGAAAATAGTGGAACAGTGCCGATTGCTTCGGCGATGTATGGTAATTGTTTGGTCATACAGATAAAAGCAAAGTTGAACAAAGGTCATTATTTTCAAAAACTGACGGCTGCAAGGAATTATCGCAGGATGTTTTGTCGGTTAGTGTGGCTTATTGGGGCTTTGGCTTTATTCTCCCAATTATCCGGCAATTCAGGATGCGTATATCTTTGGCTCTGTCAAAATTACACATTTTTTGGTAATGTATAGTTTTGTGCTGGCGCTGTTGAAGCAAAAAAAGAAAACTACATTGTCTTGTACAGTATTTTTAGGATTGATGTGATGAGCATGATTTTTTGATTCTGCTCATATCTTTATCCTGACACTTTGTAATTATGGTTTATGGGACTTTTAATGTTCCTGCAAGTAATTGTACTTCAAGCTCGGCAGCTTTGGCGGTATATTGTGCATTAAATAATCGTGTAGCACTTTCAATAATGGAATATTGTGCCTGGCGTAATTCGGGCGAAGTGATGGTCTGGCGTTTGAAACGTTCCATGGCAATAAGGGCATTTTCTTTGGCAAGTTCATTGTTTTTTTGTTCCAAGGCAATGGTTGCCATGGCATACTGATAATTTTGTGCAGCATTGGCATATTGTTGTTGCACTTGTACTTTGAGAGCATCAATGTGTAATTGTCTGTTTTTGATAATCAGGTCTTGTGCCGCTAATTGCGTATGTGTGGTCAGTCCATTAAATAAGGGAATGGAAATACCGATACCGGCAGAAAATCCATTATTGGAATTGAGAACAAATAAACCGCGACTATTTTGATTGTAATTATAATTATAGCCCGTATTGAGCGTGATGGAAGGCAACCCTTGCGCATAAATTTCTTTTCTTTGTTGCAAAGCAATGGCTAATTCTTGCCGAGCAATAAGTGTGGAATAATTACTTTGCTCGGTTTGCTGTTGCAATGCCTGTATATCCGGCGATGCTGTCAGAGGAATGGAATCACTAATGGTGATGGGTGTGAGCGGTGTGCGTCCCATGAGAGTATTGAGTGCGCCGCTCAGTTGAGCGATGGAATTTTGTACGGCAAGCCGTGCACTCCGTTGTTCATTGATGTCAATGGACGTTTGCAAAACATCGTTTTTTGTGCTGACACCCGTTGCAAACCGTGCTTCGGCAATGCGTAAGCGTTCCTGCAATACATCAATAAGTTGGTCTAAAGCATTGCGCTGCTGCACTAAGCGTGCAATACCATAATATGCCATACAGACATCATAGAGCGTTTGCATGACTTGATGCTGCAATTGCAGTTCACCGGATTTCTGCACTTCTTCCAATCGTGATTTTGCGGCAAACATACGCATACCGTCAAAGATATTCCACGATAATGTGACAAATGCCTGGGTATTTTGCTGCGTGACACCGCTACCCGTAATTATTTGTCCATTGCTTAATTCCTGATTAATGGAAAATTGGGAATAATTAGCGGTGAGTCCGGCATTAACTCTGGGGTATGCTCCTGCCTGCGCCCATGAATTTTCTACCGATTGTAATTCCGATTGATTTTTTAATAATAATATATCGTAATTATGTTTCAGAGCAAGTTCAATTGCTTGCTGTAATGACAATGAATTTTGCGCCTGTAGCGTAAAAGAACACCATAGAATGCAGAATAATATTATCGAAAATAATCTCATGATACTCATTGCCGAATTAATGGTGAGAATGTATGGATGAAGGTACTGTTTCCTGCGATTGCTGCAATGCTTCATCTTCCATCGGATGAAGCGAGGGCAATGTTTTTCGTGTGATAAATGAATACATAGCCGGAATAACAAATAAGGTAAGTATGAGCGCGAATAATAAACCGCCGACAATGACTATGCCCAAAGGGATGCGACTTTGTGAACCCGCACCAAGAGCCAGTGCTATGGGTAATGCACCTAAAATGGTGGCAAGCGATGTCATAAGAATAGGGCGTAAACGTGCGGCTGATGCTTCAATAACGGCTGCAATTATTCCATGACCGTCATGGCGTTTATGATTGGCAAATTCCACAATAAGAATACCGTTTTTGGTGACTAAGCCGATGAGCATAATAATGCCTATTTCGGAGAAAATATTGAGTGTCTGATCAAATATCCATAATGACACAACCGCGCCCGCCAATGCTAATGGTACGGTGAGCATAATAGTAAAAGGATCGCGAAAACTTTCAAATTGCGCAGCTAATGTTAAATAAATAAGCACTAATGCCAAGAGAAATGCAAAACTTGTATTGGAAGAGCTTTCGGCAAAATCACGTGATGCACCCGATAAAGCCGTAGCAAAGGATTCATCCAAAACCCGCGCTGCAATAGATTGCATTTCCTTAACGCCGTCACCAATAGTATAACCGGGAGCTAATGCAGCACTGATGGTTGCCGATTTATAGCGATTATAATGATAGAGTGCCGGCGGTGAACTGGTCTCTTGCATTTCGACAATATTATCCAATTGCACTAATGTTCCTTTATTATTGCGGACAGAAAATGCTGCCAAATCAAGCGGCTCATCACGATTATTTCTGTCCACCTGACCAATAATTTGATATTGCTTACCATTCATAAGAAAATAACCGAAGCGTCTGCCGCTGAGAGCAAATTGTAAGGTATTGGCAACATCAAGCACAGACACGCCCAATTCCGTAGCTTTCAGACGATTAATAGTAATCTGCAATTCAGGTTTATTAAATTTTAAGTCCACATCCACGCCCTGTAAAATGGGGCTTTTATTACATTCTTCCAAAAAAGTGGGAAGCACTTGACGCAATTTTCCGAAATTAAGATTTTGCACAATAAATTGCACAGGTAATTGTGAGGCAGCACGGAAGCCGACACTTATGGTCTGCTCTTGAATGGGCACCCCTTTCACATCAGGATAATTTTTGAGTATTTTTCCTACTTGTTGTGTGATTGTTTTTTGTGAAGTTGTACGTTCTTGCGGATCAATAAGAAATATAGTGCATCCGCCGCTATTGGATGAAGTGCTGTTACCAAAAGAAGGGGCAACATTGGAAAAAACTATCCGTGCATTTTTTCCGACGGAATCTTGAATTGCTTGCGCAAGAGCAACGATATTTTTTTCCATAGCATAAAAATACGTTCCCTCGGCTGCGGTCAAATTTGTTCGAATAATGCTGCGATCTTCCAATGGGGCTAATTCACTTTGCAATGCACCACCCACACCCACAATGGCTGCGCCGCAAACAGCAATAATAATATATGCCATCCACCGATTATTCATAAAGCGCGTCAGGATGCGCCGGTAGGTATTGTCCATCCATACAAAAAACGGTTCCGTCCATGTATAAAAACGTGTGCGTTTATGGACATCTTTGGCTAATTTTACATTAAGCACGGGCGTAATGGTTAAAGACACAAAAGCGGAAATTAAAACCGCACCGGCAAGCACCACGCCAAATTCTCTGAATAATGACCCTACAAATCCTTGAAGAAATATCACTGGTAAAAATACTATGGCAAGTGTGATAGACGTGGAAATAACGGCAAAAAATATCTCATTTGTTCCTTCCCTCGCCGCCTTGAATTTGGGCATACCGGCTTCGAGTTTTTTGAAAATATTTTCTGTGACCACAATGCCGTCATCCACCACCAATCCCGTTGCCAACACAATGGCAAGCAATGTCAGCACATTAATGGAAAATCCGGCAATATACATAATAAAAAATGCGCCTATGAGGGAAATGGGAATATCAATAAGCGGTCGAAAGGCAATAATCCAATCCCTGAAAAATATATAGACAATCAGCACTACCAAGCCAATGGCAATAAGTAATGTTTCTTCCACTTCATTTACTGCTCGCCGCACAAAATATGAACGATCTCGCCCAATATCGAGAATAATATCGGGAGGCATATCTTTTTTTATTTGTTCTATACGTTTGTAAAATTCATCGGAAATGGTAATATGATTGGCACCGGGTTGGGCAATAATAGCAAGTGACACCACGGGATACCCATTTTTTCGTGAGACAGTTTCTTCATTTTCTGCACCGAGCATGACCTCACCCACATCGCGCAAACGGACAATGCTGCCCGCTTCCTGCCGCACAATAAGGGAATTAAAATCTTCTTCCGTGCTTAATCGCCCCATACTATTGACGGTTAATTCGGTGGAATTACCACGCACCTTACCGCCGGGAAGTTCAACATTTTCTTTATCGAGCGCATTTTTTATATCCTGAATAGTCAAATTATAGGCAGTAAGTTTTGCGGGGTCAATCCATAAACGCATTGCTGCTCGGCGCAAACCGAATATTTGCACTTGGCTTACGCCCGGAATGGTTTGCAAACGCTCTTGTAATACATTTTCTGCATAATCGCTTAATTCCAAAATACTGCGCGTGGTGCTTTGTATGGGCATAAATAAAATAGGGTCGGAATTGGCATCCGCTTTGGTAACAACAGGCGGCGCATCAATATCTTGCGGTAAATTACGTATTGCCTGCGACACTTTATCGCGTACATCATTGGCTGCTTGCTCCAGCTCGGTTTGCAAATCAAATTCCACCGTGATATTACTGACGCCAAGCGCACTATTCGATGTGATGGATTTAATGCCGGCTATACCATTCACCGCTTTTTCTATCGGCTCGGTAATTTGCGATTCCACCACTTCCGCACTTGCTCCCGTGTATTGTGTGCGCACGGTAATCGTCGGCGGATCAATAGCGGGATATTCTCGTACACCCAAAAATGTATAACCTATTGCACCAAACAGCACAATAGTGATACTCATAACAATAGCAAGAACAGGACGCTGTAAACTAAGTTCAGATATATTCATTGAGTAATAAAAGTAAATCCATAAGAAAATACGACGAAAAATACACTATCGCTGACAATTATAATGAAGAAATCACTTTACCAATCGTTACTTTGCTCAGTGGCTTAATAAACATAATACCGGAGATAGCAATAGTGTCACCAATCGAAATTCCCGAAAGAATTTCCACCATATCTTGCGTGCGAATACCCGTGGTGACTGTTTCAAAATGCGCAATACCATTTTTCAGAATAATAACTTTTTTATCACGTGCTTGGGGAATAATTGCTTTGGTGGGTATCATAAGAGCCGCACTGCGATGACCGAGAGTAATTTGTACTTTGGCAAAAGCACCGGCACTAAGTTCTGCTGAGGGATTTATCACCTGTGCGCGTACTGTGCTATTGCGTGTTTGTTCATTAATGCCTGCTTCGGTGGCAATAATGCGTGCTTGATATTGCGTGGGTGAACCATCCACCGAACATTGCACAATATTGCCTGTCTGCACACGGGAAATATATTTTTCCGGCACAGAAAAATCTACTTTTATGGGTTGTAATTGTTGAATGCGTGCAATACTGGTTGCCGGCGTTATATATGCACCGACACTCACGGTTTTTAGTCCTATTTTTCCCGTAAACGGTGCGCGAATTTCTGTTTTTGCTATCTGGACATTTAATAATTCAATATCTGCTTCTAAGGTTTGCACTTGCAAGGACGCTATATCTGTTTCCTGTGCGCTGGAACCATTGAGTGATAATAATTCTTTTTGTCTTTGTTCTGTTTTCCGTGCCGTGGCAAGCTGCACTTCCAATTTTTTACGTTGTGCCACCAAATCGCCATCGAAGAGTTTGCATAAAAGAGTGCCTTTTTGCACCTGTGCCCCTTCTTGAATAAATAAGCCGACAATTCTGCCGCTGATTTCGGGATGTAAATCGGCTTGTTCATTGGGAATAAGCGTTCCCGAAACCGTGATGTCTTCCGCTATGTCCTTGGGCTGCACTGTATATGCCTGCACGGTCACTTTGGGAGTGGAGCCCGCTTGCAAGGTCTTCATCGGATTAGGTTTAGAATTACATCCCGCAATAAAAATTACTGCCAAAAGTATGACGGTATATAGTTTCATATCTCCACTTTCAATTATCGTATAATGTACTCACATATCATTCCCGCATGAGAGAGTCCTATGCCAAACGATTTTGACTTGTACAGATTGTATCGGAGAAAAAAGGGGTGGGAACACAAGAGGAAAATGGACAAAAGGAGGGGCAGTTTCTCCTTCCTGAGACGTGATGACATTTCTGTGAGCGATATGCCTGCATCCAAGTGAAATACTTGACTCTCACGGCATAATCTTTGAAGCGTCTATATCTATTGGTTCAATAGAATCAATTCTTGTCACTGCATAGACATTACATAATGCTTTTCTTTGAAAACCCTGATCGGAATCACGTAAACCAAAATTTCTAATCAATTGGAAATGTTTTCCCGCATATAGACATTGAAGTTTTACTTTAAATGCCTTATAGATATGACCACAGAATTGATCATCAGATTTTCCTTGCATAAATAAGTTGCCTTCTTCATTAACCTTATCATATTTATTCTTAAATCGCTCATCTTGTACGACCACATAATTAGTACCACTTGTGTCACTCTTCATTAATGAAGAATAAATATTAACGTTCTTATCAATAATATTACCGGCATTATCAATAATATTACAATCTCTAGGAATTCGATGACGACCATCGTAAATATATAAAGAATTTTGATACATCTTTGTTAAAGATCTGAGAGTATCATGATATTCTACGGCATAATAATCTATAAAATCACAATAGAAAGGTATAAATCCTACACAACTATTACCTTTTATTCTTACATTACCTTTACATTCCATTAACAATACAACTTCTTTTTCCATAAGTGTGCATTCAGGAATATACATAAAAAAGGATGTATTCTCTTGAATTATACAACCTTGATAAAAAGAGAAAAACAAACAAAGAAATAATGGATGGAGGAGATAGTTCCTCCATTTATTACCACTCGAAGATAGTCATTCTTTTACAAGCATAATAAGTGTTGTGCAATCCATCACGGTTTTTTAGCTTCATCATAGACACTGCCATTGCTGGGGTCAAGGTAGCGAAGATTTTGCCATAATTTAGCATCGGGATAACCCTTAAAATAACCGGCAAGTTCTTGGAATTTGGCATCGAAAAATGCTTGAAGGACTATACTGCGTGCGGAGAGGCGTTTTTCTTTGAATGTGGCAATTAATTGTATGATATAAGCCATATTTTCAAGCCCTTTTTCTTTGTCTTTATAATATTCTTCCAAGCCGTCCACATAATACGAGAACACTATTTTTCTGAAATCATCAAAGCGCAAATCATTGTATTCGGTTGCTAAAGCGATGCGGGAATAGACCCCGGGTTCGGGCACACGCTGATAGCCGGGTGCATTATTATTCGCACCAAGTAAACATATTTGTTTCGCCGAGGCAAACATTTGCTGACCGTCCAATTCTCCATAGCTGTCCATATCCATGCCGAGCGCCATAAGCAAATGAAAATCAAGCAAAGAAGAAAAAGGATCGAATCGTAAATTCTGAAATGTTAAATTTGCATTCAATTGATATTCAAATGCCCAGTCTTTGTCCAATGTTCTATAGACTACCGAGCGGGTATTTGTTTTTTTATCCACAATACGATAGGAAGAAATTGTCAAGTATGCACTAAAGCGATTGCCGGATTTACCTGTGATGGTAATCCCGATATCTACGGGTATTTTAGGTCCTTCCCAATCCATATTGGTATAGCGTTGATTATTGACATACGTTTCCACATCTTGACGCATGGTGCCAAGATCTATACGTTGTTCAACGGGTATCAAATCCGTATTGACAGAAACACTTGCTTGAAATTCTTGCGCATACAACCGCAATGATACACAACAGAATATGGCGATGACACTTACTACAGCTTTCATAAACAATCCTATGAACTATGAAAAATGATACATATTATGAATTTTCAACGGAAAAATACGACGTTTGCACGATGTAGAGCGTGTTTTGAAGATATTTTTTTTCTTCTTTGTCTGCTCGTCTTTCATGGCATATTTTCTTCGCTTACTGCCGCTGATGAGCCTTTTATGATGACAAGCACTGCTGCCACCGCCATTGCCTCACCATATATGTTGTATAATCCGGCAACAGTCTTTGCCATAGATTCCACGACATTCGGGCTGATGGGGACACCTTCGCGGTTTGGTCTTTCCGAACTTGCCGAAGGCGGTATATACGGTGTATTTGCGCCGACATCTGCCATGCGCACTGCGCTCAATATTCACGGTTACGGCAATGCTCTCTATGCGGAAACAGGTCTTGCCGGAACAGTAGCTCTTGCCATTACCGATGATGTAAGTGCAGGCATACGCGCCGATATTCAGTATATTACAATTCGTTCTTTTGCATCACGTTTTGCCGCACAAATAGACGGCGGGATGAATTTCCGTCTTTCACCCGTATTGCAAGCCGGTATGATGCTTACCAATATCACACGCACACGCCGCAATGATACCGAGCCGATGCAAATGGCACAGTGCGGTCTGGGTTGGCAAGCGGATTCTACATTACACTTGGAAGCCGATATGATACTACGATTGCAGAGCAGCGGCAGCGTTCTTGTTGCCTGCTCCTATAAACCATTTTCTTCGTTCGGATTAAGAGCAGCTTTTATGACACAACCGCAAAGTATTGAACTTGCTCTTGCTGTTTTGCCCTTAGCAAAAACCCATATTCTTATAGCAATGCGCTACACCGCCGTGCTGGGTATTATGCCTTCTTTCGGCTTGCAATGGTCACCGTAAATATATCATCGCATTCCCATAAACAATGGCTTTCGCGCTGACACACGTAATTTTGCAGTAAGTAATCACATAGTATCGGAAAAATATGAAACGGACACTCATCACTGCGGCATTGCCGTATGCCAACGGTTTTCTTCATCTTGGACATTGCGCCGGCGCATATATCCCTGCGGATATGTATGTGCGTTTCTTACGGTTATGTGGTGAAGATGTCCTTTTTGTGTGTGGCTCCGATGAGCATGGCGTTGCTATTACCATCAGTGCCGAAAAAGAAAAAGTCACACCCCGCGACATCATCGATAAATACCACACAGCCAATAAGGCGGCTTTTGAAAAATTGGGGATGAGTTTTAATATATATTCCCGCACTTCCGAGCCGATTCATCGCGAAACAGCACAGGAATTTTTTAGCGAATGGTTAGAAAAAGGGCTGCTTGTGGAGCGTGAAGAAGGGCAGTTCTATGATACCGATGCCAAGATGTTTTTACCCGACCGCTATGTGGAAGGTATATGCCCGAATTGCGGCTCCGATAAAGCACGCGGCGATCAATGCGATAATTGTGGCGCATATTATAATCAGACACAATTAAAAAATCCTGTGAGTTTGGTAAGTGGAAAAACACCCGAAATACGCTCGACAAAACATTGGTATTTTAAATTGGGTGATTTTCAACAGCAAATGGAGGACTACCTTGCATCGCATGAAGCGGAATGGAAAGATAATGTGGTGCAACAAACACGTTCTTGGTTAAAACAGGGACTTGCCGACCGTGCTGCCACGCGCGATATGGCATGGGGTATTCCTGTACCGGCACCCGATGCCGACGGTAAAGTAATCTATGTGTGGTTTGAAGCAGTACTCGGGTATATTTCCGCAACAAAACAATGGGCTGCCGAGCAAGGCAATCCCGCTGATTGGCAACGTTGGTGGCGCGATAAAGAAACACGCTATATTGCATTTCTCGGTAAAGATAATATTGTATTCCACACGATTATTTTCCCTATACTTCTTTCAGCGAAAGATGGATATATTTTACCGGATAATGTACCGGCGAATGAATTTCTTAATCTCGAAGGACAGAAATTTTCCAAATCCCGCCAATGGGGCATAGACTTACAGGATTTTCAGCGTGATTTTCCCTTGCCGTCACATACCGATGTATTGCGCTATACTTTGGCGGTAAATGCACCGGAAACCCGCGACAGTGATTTTACATGGCGTGATTTTCAAGCAAAAAACAATAATGAATTAGCAGCAGTTCTTGGTAATTATTGCAATAGGGTATTGCAGTTTATCCATAAGAATTTTGAAGGAAAAACACCCGCATTGCCGGAACGTTATGCTAAATTACCTGAGTCATGGAAAATGCTTATTGAGGATTTTCGACGCAATCCGTTAATGACCCGCGAGCAGGCAATTGAAGAACTTGCTCCGGCATATTTGCGTTATTTTTCGGAGCATGATTTTGCTCTTATTGCGGCAATGTATTTTGGAGCAGTAGATGCTGCCGCTAATTTCCATCGTTTCCGTTTGCGCGATGCCGTCTTAGACTGTATGAATATTGCTCGCGCGGCAAATAAATATTTTAATGATACAGAACCGTGGAAAACCGTCAAAAATGATAAAGATACTTGTGCAAAAACCTTATTTATTTGTGTGCAGGTTATCCGTTCACTCTCCATATATTTTGCACCTATTATTCCCCATGTGGCGGCAACAATGCAAACAATGATAGGAGAAAAAAATCTTGTTGGTGCTCCCGATAATGTATTGTCTAACTCAGCATGGCATGATGCTGTCTTGCCTCATATTGCACCATTATCAGCCATAGAGCAACCTGTCATATTATTCGAAAAAATTGAAGATGCGGTTATGGAAGAGCAACGTCAAAAATTAGGCGGACAAAAAACGGTGGCAGCACCGCAGGAACAAACGGAGCTTATTACTATTGATGACTTTAAAAAAATACAATTACGCACAGCCACGGTACTTGCTGCCGAGCGCGTTCCTAAATCCGATAAACTATTGAAATTGCAAGTGGACACAGGGGCGGACAAACGTCAAATTTTAGCGGGAATAGGTAAATTTTATACTCCCGAAGAAATGGTAGGAAAAACGGTGGTTGTTGTTGTCAATTTACAACCGGCAAAATTAATGGGTCAAATATCACAGGGTATGCTCTTGGCAGCGAATACTGCCGATGGCGGTTTATCGCTTGTCACGCCCGAAATAGCAGTGGCAGCGGGCGCAGAAGTTCGATAATTTTTTTACCACGATATTTTTATGACATATTCTTTTATTTATCGCATAATCTTTGTGTTTCTGTGTTTTCTTTTGAGCACACAAGAGCATAGAGCACAATTTCCCGGTCCGCCCGGCACAGAAAATTCTACGGCACTTTTTAAGGACAGTGCCATATTTATTGCATGGGGCACGCAATGCACTGTCATGCGCGGTTTTCAAGATATTGCCATTCCGGCATTAGGCTATGCTGAGGCTGGTGATGATACTCTTATGCTGGGAAAAGCAGGCGATAATGGCACGGTAAGTCTTGGCGACGGCGGCACTGCCATCGTGACATTTACCCATCCGATTCGCAATGGCGAGGGCTTCGATTTTGCGGTGTTTGAAAATGCTTTTGAAGATCGTTTTTTAGAACTTGCTTTTGTGGAAGTCAGCAGTAATGGCGTGGATTATGTGCGTTTTCCTGCGCAATCGCTGACACAAACTGACACACAAATAGGACCGTTCGACGCCGTGGGTGACGCAACTAAATTGCATAATCTGGCAGGAAAATACAGACAAAATTACGGCACACCGTTCGACTTGGAAGAATTAGCCGGCAATCCGATTCTTAATTTGCAAGCAATAACACATGTGAAAATTATAGATGTTGTCGGCTCACTGCAACCGCAATTTGCACGCTATGACAGTAAAAATACTCCCATCAATGACCCATATCCGACGGCATTTATTAATGGTGGTTTTGATATTGATGCCATTGGCATCATTCATGAAAATACTACTACCGCAGTGCGTGACTATACACAAGACCGAGAAATAATATGTGCGCCTAATCCGGCATCACAATCTATGAAAATTATTCCTGCATCGAATAAAAATATACAGACTGTCGAATTATATTCTGTTCTTGGCAAGAGAGCATTACGCACAACGGAAACGGAATTTTCACTTCATGCTCTTCATCAAGGAATCTATACCGCATATATCACTTTTGATGATGGTGAAGTTTATACAGAAACTATTATCATTGTGCGGTAACAATAGTCCTTATACCCTGGCAACATCGTATGTCTTTGATTTTACTTTGCATGCAATAATCTCTTTATTGCAATACAATGTGCAA
>JAYRWZ010000371.1:0-5781 GCA_041917875.1 Chloroflexota bacterium
AACAATATCGAAAACCATTATCAAATAGCAGAGTGGAAAAATCTGCCGTAATATTTGTAGGAGAGTCAATACTGAACAATGCTATTTCCGAGAACTCGATTTTACCCTTTGCAACTAATACACGTAAAGCGTCATTATGCGGCACAAGCACGCAGCAACGCAATAATCGTAATTTCCCCATTATGGTTAAAATCAATGAATTGCAAATAAAATACTCATCATTGGATTCATTCAATCGAGCACTGAAATCTAATAATGACTCAAGATTGATCAATGAAGTCAGCGATACTTTGTCTGTCATGGCATATACGGAAAAAAATAATAATTACGGTAATTTTTCAATGGAAAGCATATTGGTGCGCGAGCGTGCCACCAAGGGTCTGCCGATTGTCACCACTATCTGCATTCCCGAATGTAAATAATGCTTTTTGACAAGCATTTTTTTCAAGTCCTCGATGGTATCGTCCGTTGTTGTGACATTATCCATCAATACTCCCGTTGTGCCCCAGAACAACCCCACGCGTCGAGCAATATTGGGCAATTCGGTAACAGCGATGATGGGTGCTACCGGACGTTTATTGGAAATAAGCAAAGCTGTTTCGCCCGATAAGCTCAAGGTAGCAATGGCGTGAATACGTTCATCTTCTGCAATAGAAGCGGCGGCGGCGGCGATCAAATCGGTATTTTGTTCTTTTTGGGGCAATCCCTGCACATGACGGCGCAATCGGGCATCGTCGCGTAAAAGTGCTCTTTCGGCTTCGCTGCATATCATACGCATATAGGCAACGGTATCTATCGGATATGCCCCGACGCTTGTTTCTGCACTCAACATTACACCATCGGTGCCATCATAGACCGCATTGGCAACATCGCTTGCCTCTGCTCGTGTCGGACGTGGATTCTGTATCATACTTTCCAGCATCTGGGTGGCTGTGATAACCGGTTTGCCATAAGTATTACACAAGGCGATAATTCGTTTCTGCACAGTGGGTACTTGAGCTGCCGGAATCTCAACACCCAAGTCACCGCGAGCCACCATTATAGCATTACTTGCTTTCACAATATTATCCAGATCGGTTACTGCTTCGGGTTTCTCGATTTTTGAACATATCCACATTGAGCTGCCGTGATGAGCCAAAAAGCGCTGTAGTAATTGCACATCTTTAGCATTGCGTACAAACGATAAAGCAACATAATCACAACCGTTTTCTATGGCAAAAAGTACGTCTTTTTTATCTTTGTCTGACAAAGCCGGCTGACTCACCGAGGTTGAGGGCAAATTCAATCCTTTTCGTGATTTTAATGTTCCGCCATTGATCACCACTGCTTTCACTACTATGCCGTCGGTTGCACGGACTTCTGCTTTCAATAAGCCATCATCGAACAGTAAAAAATCACCCTTCTTCACATCTTTCGCAAATGTTGGATATTCTATTGGAATGGTATCCTCGGGCAATGTGATTTTTTTGGAGCGAAACGCTGCCGTATCGGCAAAATAGACATCTCTGCCTGTCATAAATGGCACAGAGCCATTCGGCAGATCACTCACTCGGATTTTCGGACCTTGCAAATCGGCAATGATGGGTATATGGAATCCAATTCTCTTCTCTGCTGCACGAATAAAATCCACATATTGTTTATGAACACTATGCGAACCATGCGACATATTTAGTCGGAAAGCATTGGCACCCGCATGAAGTAACTCGATAATTTTTTCTTCAGAACCTATAGCCGGTCCCATCGTACATATAATTTTGGTCTTCTGGTCTAAAAATGGTGCTATGTGCATAAGTGCTATGGAATGGTGTTGCAAAATTGTTAGCAAAACTATGGAACAAACGGCTATTGTTCTATGAAATATGGAATAGTAAAATTGCATTCCATCAGAACCGTGGCAACAAATTCAGGATAGCGAAAGAATTTTATTCATCAAAATCGTATCAAAAACTTCATTATTGAGCATATTTTTTTAGATTTGACACTTGTTATTGTGTTTTAGACAGTTTGCAGTGTTGTTTCATTCTTTGAAAGTGGTCGCATGTTCGTCATTATCGGTATAGTAGTTGTCTTTGGCAGTATAGTCGTCGGGTACACAATGCACCATGGCGACCTTGCTATTTTGTGGCAGTTAAATGAGTTTATCATTATTGGCGGGGCGGCCTTAGGTTCGATGCTTATTGCCAACCCTATGAATATAACCATAGGTGTTTTTAAGGGTGTAATTGGCACACTCAAAGGAAGTAAACTCAATAAAGGTGCATACTTAGAGTTAATGCAAATGTTGTTTGAACTTTTCAATTTTGCCAAGCGCGAAGGGGTTATTGCCCTCGAACCACATATAGAGAATCCTTCATCAAGCTCAATTTTTACTAAGTATCCGGCATTTCTCGGCAACCATCATGCCACCGATTTTTTATGCGACACCCTGAAAGTAGTGCTTGGCGGCGGTGCTTCGCCTTATGATTTGGAAGAGCTTATGGACATTGATTTAGAAACAGCGCACAAGGAAGAATTGCAAGTGCCGTCGGCATTGGCAACCGTTTCCGATGCTTTTCCCGGTTTGGGTATCGTGGCGGCAGTACTCGGGGTTATTATCACAATGGGTATTATTGACCAACCGCCCGCGGTCATTGGTCATAGTGTGGGTGCGGCTCTTGTGGGAACATTCTTTGGGGTATTGATGGCCTATGGTGTTGTGGGGCCCATTGCCAAGAATATGGAAAATGCTGTGCACGAAGCCGAGCATTATATGACGGCAATAAAAGTGGCATTGCTGTCTTTTGCAAAAGGATCACCCGCCTCTGTGTCGGTAGAATTTGCCCGACGCAGTATTCCTCCCCATATTCGTCCCTCATTCAAAGAAACCGAAGAAGCAACCAAAAAAGCACGATAATCTGATTACAGAGAAACATCTATGGAAAACACAGAACAGCCCATAATTAAAAAAAAGAAAAAAGCCGCGCATCATGGTCATCATGGTGGTGCATGGAAGGTGGCCTATGCCGATTTTGTGACGGCGATGATGGCATTTTTCTTGGTGATGTGGATACTTGGTCTTAGTGATGCCACCAAAAAAGGTGTAGCACAATTTTTTACCGAACCCGGCGCATTCAGCTTTCTACAAGGGAAAGCATTGCCTGTGGCTATTGACAATGTAAAGCCAACAGCGGGGCAGGGCAAAGAAGACGGTAAAAAATCAGGCGGCAAGGATGCTTACAAATTAACAGACTCCATGCGTAAAGCAATTGTCGTGGAAAAAATCCAAGATTCCGTGCGCATAAAAAGTTTAGAAAAATCAGTCAAAGATCAAATTCAAGAATTAGCAAAAAAAGACCAAAATTTAGCAAAACTCATCAGTTCATTAAATGTACAAATTACACAAGAAGGGCTACGCATTGAATTAGTAGAAAATGAGGAAAGTGTGTTTTTTGAAGTGGGAAGCGCCCGGCTCAACAAACAAGCGGTTACTTTATTGCAACAACTTGGCGCAGAGGTAGGAAAAATCCCCAATTTTGTGGAAATTGAAGGACATACGGATACTCGAGGTTATGGAAAAAACACAGGATACGGTAATTGGGAATTATCGGCTGACAGAGCCAACAGTGCCCGCCGTGTAATGGAAAGCAATGGACTTTGGGAAGGACAAGTAATCGGCGTAAAGGGCTATGCCGACAGAAAATTACGCACTCCGGAAAATCCTTTTGATATTAGCAATCGCCGTGTGACAATATTGGTTCGTTATAAATCTGACAATGAAATTATAGCCAGATAAGCATAAACTGTATTTATTTCGGACATCAAGTAATTTTAGAGTTTTCTGTGTTTCAAATCAAGAAATCAATCAAGAATATTGGCTCTATCAACAACGATACACCGCAATATTGGATTATACGATATTCAATCATGCAGGGAGGGAATATTTATAGAAAAACAGAACCACCCTGTCTATTTTGTGATTTGACAGGCTCATCAGCCGATACTCAATGACCGCAGCCACCCCTTGATGAGGGATTTTTTTTTCTGAATAAATACCGTAAGGAGCGAATAATTATAAAAAATTTACATGTATATTCAAATAGAAGTGGTTTTCATTGTCAGAATACGTTTACATCATTGAAAATCGGGTTAATCAATCATGTACATCCTCAAAATCACTGTAATCATCGTAGAAACTTATTATCAAAGATATCATGCTTGCAAAGTATGAAAAATAGTTGATATATTCGTCCACAGATGTCAAATAGCATAGTATTGCGGTTCAATAGTATGGTGTTCGTACCGGCAATATATTCTCAAAAAATTGCCCGACCATTGCCACTCTATGCTTATTTGGTGACAGAAATCCTATTTTTGTGCTTATTCCGTAAAAATTGTAAGACATTATGAGTATCAATATACCTTTAGAAGAGCGTTTTTTAGAGAATGGTTTGCGTGTGGTTATTGCGCCTAATCATCGCGCACCATTGGCTTGTGTGAGCATTGGATATAAAGTGGGTTCAAAAGACGAAACAGTTGATAAAACAGGATTTGCCCATCTTTTTGAGCATTTGATGTTTGACGGTTCCAAGCATGTGCATCGAGGAGAATACGATGTGTATGTCTCCAAAGTCGGCGGGCAGTGCAATGCTTACACTTCGTATGATCAGACCATATATCATGAAGAATTGCCGATTGCCGCCTTAGAGATGGGTTTGTGGTTAGAATCAGATCGTATGGTCGAATGCGGAGTGAAGCCGATTGGATTGGAAACACAACAAAAAGTGATATTGGAAGAGTTTTCCCAAGTAGTAGAAAATCAACCTTATGGGCGATGGCGTATTGCGCAATCGGCGGCGGCATTCAGTCCCGATTGTTCGTATAGTTGGGAGACCATAGGGAAACGCGAACATATTGTGGCTGCAACAATGGACGATGTGCGTGATTTTTATTCAATGTATTATCGCCCCGATAATGCCTGTGTTATTATTGCAGGTGATGTATCTTTTGACAAAGGTTTCTCCCTTGCCGAAAAATATTTCGGAGAAATAGAAAAACGCAGCACTCCCATACGCCGCAATGTATTTACCGATGAACATAAACGCTATGGACAACATAGTATTATCACAGATTCTGTGCCATTGCCCGCAGTCTATATTTCCTTTCACTGTGAGGGAGTGCGTAGCGATGCCGCATTATCTGCCGATATGTATTCCGGCATTATGGGGTCGGGCAGAAGCAGCCGTCTCTATAAAGCACTGGTGGATGAAACACAAATTGCTTCAACGGTATGGGCATTTGCGGACACACGTGAACATACGTCCTTGCTTACTCTTCATGCTACAGCAGCAAATCCTGATATTACGGCAGATACTCTCGCCGAACATATTTTGGGCCAAGTGGAAAAATTACAAAAAGAAGGATTATTTGCTCATGAGATGGAAAAAACAAGAAATTCGGTTGCTACAAGCCATGCGGCGGCTTTGCAAACTTCATCCGGTGTGGCTGATGCTCTGACAAATTATGTACTTTTATGGGATACCCCCCATGAAATTAACAGCTCAATTGATAAGTACTTTTCTGTAAGCGATAAAGATGTCATGGATTTTTCTCATAATTACATGAATCCTTCACAAGCAATACGCACTGATGTTGTGCCGATAGAAGAGTAAAGAACAGATACATCAGTATTCATTTTGAAGATTCCGGAACATTCAATCATATTTATCTGAGTGTTTAAAACATACTTGTTGTTGTTATGTGCAAAAGTCATTGTATATTTGGGTAACAAAAAATTCAGTGAAA
>JAYRWZ010000372.1:0-5098 GCA_041917875.1 Chloroflexota bacterium
GAAAAGCGACGCTTTCCGCTTTCCTGAAGCTCTTTATACTCATGTACATCAAAAAATGCTTCAAATTGTTTTTGGGCAATTTCTATTTCTGCCAATCGTGATTTCTTTTCTTCGTCTGTGGCAATAGCAATATGTATAATGTCTTGTTTGTCCTTCTCAAATACTGACATGACTACATGTTTGTATTCTTCCCAGAATTGAAAATCTCCTTCTTCCATAAATGGCATTTTTTCGAGCCATTGTTGCACTACCTCGAACAAAGTTGGTTTTGTCATACAATCTTTGAGATGACTTTGCTCTAATTCTGTAAGACTTTCAATAAAATTTTTGTTGATTCTTCGTCCGTCGGGCAATCCCAGTCGCGTTTCGAGTACTCTGAATTGCGCCGATTGAAACCCTGATGCCGGATGAAGCATATCCCGAAAATCCATGAAGTCTAAAGCTGTCATTGTTTCTATAATAGCAAATTGCTGGATTATAAGGTCGAAAATTTTATTCACACGTTCAAGTCTTTTCAAAGATACGGCAACATCAGTTTCATGAACATATTCTTTGTTAAAAAAGTCAATGATAGTTTCCAATTCGACCATCACTTGTTTGAACCAAAGCTCAAAAGTTTGATGTGTTATGATGAAAAGCATTTCATCATGAGCTGGTGCATTTTGTAGCTCACTTTCACGAACTTGGGCAGTAAGTATTTTGTCTAATTGAAGATAAGATGGGTAATGAACGATTTTTTTCTCTGTATTCATTTCATATACTCCTTTAATTGTTGTTTGTTATTACAAAAATACGCAATCGTATGTTCTATTTCTTGCGTATCAATAATTGTTGTGTTAGTTCTCGTAATGTTTGCGAATAGCCATTATCGGGTAAAGTATCCAGATATGCTATTGCTTCCTCTGTCAGTGTAAGTATTTGCGCCTGTGTTTCTTCAAGCACATTTTGTTGCCGTAACAACAACATTATATCCTGCAAATGAACTATTGGCAATCCATGTTCATCGAAGAATTGTTGGAGAAGCATCGGTAAATGCGGTGCGAGTTTGTCTCGAAGACGTAACATCATAAATGTTTTTTTTCCTTCGACAATATCTTGCCCGATACTCTTTCCGAATTCTGCCTGCTCTGCCGTCAGATCCAATAAGTCGTCTTGCAATTGAAATGCAATACCAATTTTTCTTGCAAAGAGTCGCATCGCTTCTATATCACTATTTGGTGCATTCGCTAAGTGAGCGCCGCAAACAACTGCCATTTCCAATAGTCTGGCGGTTTTTAACTCAATCATTTGCAAATAATCTTGTATTGACAAATCTGTTGATTTTGAATATTCTATGTCAAACGCTTGTCCTTCGCATACATAAATCAATCCATCACTGAATTCCTTGATTATGGAATGTAATCGAGGATGCTCGGGTGACGTTTGTAACAGCAATCTATACGCTAAACCAATAATTGCGTCTCCCGATAATATTGCAGTTGCTTCATCCCAGTGAATATGCACAGTTTGTCTGCCACGTCTCAACGGTGATTTGTCCATAATATCATCATGAACAAGCGTAAAGTTGTGGAGCATCTCTATCGCTGCTGCTATATGGACAGCATCCAGAGGAGAAGTGCCGAATAAACCACAGCTGAGCATAGTGAGCAATGGGCGAATACGTTTGCCGCCACCATCAATGACATAATGTACCGGTTTATAGAGAGTTTCTGTTGAATTTTGAGGTAAGATTGCATACAAAGTGTTTTCTATGTGCAATTGTAATTCCTCAACCGAATATATAGGATTATTCATTATTTCGATGAGTATGTTCGTAATATCGTTTATGTATTTTTTACTAAATGTTTAGTCCTTTGAAAACAGGAAATATTTTTTGCACCTACTAAAAACATTATTTTTCTTATCGTGTTTTGCCATTCTAACAATGTATCTTCTAATGCACGTTGCCCACGTTCTTTCAGTATAGTTAACAATGGTCTTGCCGCCGCACACATATCAGCACCTAGAGCAAGTGATATGGCTATGTCTTTCGCTGATTGAATACCGCCTGACGAGACTAAAGTAAAATCAGAATGCTGTTTTAATGGATAAATCATTTCTAAACAGTCAGCGGTCGGTATTCCCCAATCCCAAAAAAACGAACTGTCGTCAGTGTGTTCTTGACGTAATATTTCAACACCTGCCCAACTTGTTCCTCCCGCACCAGCCACATCAATGATTCGTACTCCGCAATCAAGCAATCTTTGTGCAACGTCAGCGCTGATACCTGCACCTACTTCTTTGACAATAATCGGTACTTCAGCATTTTGTACTAAAAACGATATGCCATTGAGTACACCTGAAAAATCTGTTGTTCCTTCGGGTTGCATTAACTCTTGTAAAGGATTTATATGAACAGTAAGTGCATTCGCATCAATCATTTCGATGATACGTCTCATGCTCAAAATTGATGTTAAATTTCTAATTTCAGAAGCACCTATATTTGCCGTTATCGGAATAGTCGGAGCATATTTTCTCACGACGGAAAATGAAGTGGTATATGTATCTTGCTCTAATGCCTGTCTTTGCGAACCTACACCCATAGGAATGTGCAATGTCTGACAAATTTCAGCTAATTCTGCATTTATTTTCTCAGCATCTTTGTAACCACCCGTCATAGATGAGACCATTAACGGCATCCGAATCTTAGAGTTAAGAAATTGTGTCTCTAATTGTATGTCTGCAAAATTAATTTCGGGTAGTGCATTGTGAATAAATGAATAATTTTCTAATCCTGTTGTTTTTGACTTGAATTGAACATTCTTATTTATACATAAATCTACGTGATCTTGCTTACGGGAAGATGTTGAATTTTTCATTTCGTTCCTCTTTATCATGAGAATATTGTGGATAAACTCATAAATTGTTTTCCCGGCAATTGGCGAATAAATCCCTTAAATTCCATCATTAACAATGTGGAAAGCAATTCACTGGAAGGTATAGACAAAGTGACAGACAAATCATCAATAGTCACAGGTCCATCCGATAATTCCTTGAGTAATTTTTCTTCATTATCACTAAGGTTGTGAACTACAGTTGATTGTTTTTGAATGGGGATTCGCAATTCAGATAATATATCATGAGGATGCGTTGCTATGGCTGCCATATTTCTTTTTATGAGGGCATTTGTACCGGAATTCTTATCATAAAAAATATTACCCGGAACAGCAAAGAGAGGTCTGTTTTGATCAAATGCAAATTGTGCGGTGATGAGTGCGCCGCCTTTTATTGCACTTTCGATGACGAGTACCGCATCGGAGATACCACTTACTATTCTATTTCTTTGTGGAAAATATGCGGTTAATGCACCTACTCCACATTTGTATTCACTTAAAACAGCGCCGCCGCTGTCAATAATTTTATTTGCATTATATTTTGCCGTATTGGTTGATATTTTATCAATACCGGAAGCAATCACCGCATAAGTAATGCCATTATTTTTTATGGTGTATGAATGCGCATAGGTATCTATGCCATTTGCTAAACCGCTTGCAATAGCGATATTGCACTTCACTAATTCTTCAGTAAAAAACTCTGTTGCTTGTTTCCCGTATTCGGTGCAGCGGCGAGTGCCTACAATGGCGACAATTGTTTGTGAGTTGATAGATTGAATATTACCTTTGCAAAACAATAAAAACGGGGGATAGGGGGCATTACGCAGGGACTCAGGGTAAGCATCATCATGATAGAAAATGCAATCAACGTCGTTCTTTTCGCATAATTCAAGTTGCTGATTTGCTTTATCATAACAATCTTGGCTGATATTCTTCCAAAAAAGATTGCCTTCACCTATTTTTGTTAAAAATGGATGTTTATTGTGATTATTAAGTGCTTCTTGTAATGATGAAAATTGCTCGACAATAGATAAGCAATGTATAGCGGAAATTGCCGGCAAATAGGTTAATGCAAGACAATCAATCAATGACCATGTATGCGCTGTATGACTCATCCTAAAAATTTATTTCTTTCTACTTTTAATTCATGGAGCAATTTTTTAGCGGCACTGCTGTTTGATTTTTCTACTAAAGGAAAATAATGACATTCCGTAGTTTTAATATAATCAAATGGGTTTCTTTTCAGATGAAATTGCAAACAGCGAAAATTATCTAACCTTGCAGCAAGTTTAATCAAGAGGGCATCAATGGGGGATTCAGCAAGTTTTTTCACAAATGCTTCTTCGACTTTTGTCAGTTGCTCTTTTTGAGCAGCTAAATCTTTGGTGAGCAACTCAACCAAATAAGCAGTGTATGCACCGAAGTTGTATTCCAGTACTTCTTTTGTTAATACAGGTGAATCTTCTAATACATCATGCAATAAGCAAGCACACAATACATCGGTATCAATGATTCCTGCAATATCTATCATAATTTTTGCTGTGCGTGTTGTATGATAGAAGTAAGGACTTCCATCATTTCTGAATTGATATTCATGAACGGATTCAGCCATATCATACGCTGAAAATATTTTTTGTAACTCAATGATTCCAATGCGATTATGAAGTATGTTCTCCAAATCGTTCTTTGAAATAGACGTATATGAATATTCTGTTTTTTCCATAATTAAAATTGTACTAATTGTCTTGCACTTTCGATTGTCGCTTCCGAGATATTTTCCCCGCTCAATAATTTTGCAACTTCTTGTATATGCTCATCAGCATCAAGAACATGAGCAGAGATGACAGTTCTTGTTTTCGTAGAAGTTTTTTCAACGACAATATGTGTTTCTGCAAAAGCAGCAACTTGCGGTAAATGTGTGATGGCGATAACTTGATGATATTCCGCAAGTTCCTTTATCACTTTGCCGACTTTTTGTGCGATTCTGCCGCTGATTCCTGTATCTATTTCATCGAAGACGAGCATTGGCAGCCGATCATTTTTTGCCAAGATAGATTTTAGGGCGAGCAAAACGCGTGAAATCTCACCGCCGGATGCTGTTTTTGATAATGGTTTTAAGTGTTCCCCTTTGTTCGTAGATATATAAAATTCACACTTATCAGCACCATGAGGAAATGCTTCATAGTACCTGTTCTGTAATATCACCGATGGTTTTAGATATGTGA
>JAYRWZ010000373.1:0-1891 GCA_041917875.1 Chloroflexota bacterium
ATGTGTGGTGTCACTGTACATCTGCCAAGTTTTTCCGGCATCATCGGTGCGCAAAATAAGTGAATGATGATAAATACCAAAATCACCTTCCCGACGTAATCCACCGACAACATAGCCAATAGTAGGATTGACAAAACGCACACGGGTCAAATCGGCATCTTCGCGCCTGTGTAATGAATTCCATGATTTTCCGCCATCTGATGTACGCAATACAGTACCTTTATTGCCAACGACCACACCAAAGGTTTTATTCGTAAAATAAAGATCAGAAAAAGATATTGTAGTGTCCTTATACACATTTTGCCATGTTTTTCCGCTATCGGATGTACGATATATATTGCCTTGATTGCTGATCATGAATGCCGTATCACTATTCATAGTAAATATACCGGAAATTTGACTATCAGGAAAATATCGAATATCCCATGATTTGCAGCCATTGCGTGTATGAAGCACTATGCCGCTGTCACCGACAATAAAACCGACATCAGGTGAAGAAAAATGTAATCGCCGTAAATGTGCTCTTTTATATGATTCCATCCAAGCCCATGATTTTCCGCCATTTTCAGAGCGAAGAATTTTTCCGTGTTCACCGACAATCATCATGACAGAATCGGAAATATATTGCCCGTCATGACTGATCGCGTTTAAGTTTTGAAAGCGAAAAGGTAAGGTTTGAGAGTATGCTGTCGTTATCAGCATCCCTACACATAACACTATAATTTGTATCATATATTTCATGATTTATCTCCTAAAGAAAAATAAAGCCGAATATGACAATATATTATTCGGCTTATTGAATATTAAAATGGATCACAAGGTCCAACAGTGCAACCCGATGGACAAGTTTGAGTTCCAACCCAAGATTCTGATATTTTCGTAATAACTTTATTACCGTATTCATCGCAGCAAAGTCGAAAATCAACAACACAATAGAAACAGCAACCTGCACAAGGTTGAGAAGGGACTGTGTTTGTTCTACATCCGGAAATTGTCAATCGAGTATTGGGTGCGCCACCACCACCGCATGGAGGGCAGGGCCAGTCTAAATTACTTGGATTTTGATTGACCAGTTCTTCAAAAAGAATTTTTGTGTGATTGTCTGTGTCTATAAATGGGCGGCAATTTATATCTCTAAGGTAGTAATTATGAATGAATATCTCGGTATATGGCGCAGTAACTCCACCTGTGCGAACGCAATAACAGAGCACAATGTCACAACTATCAAGTAGATCATCAGTTGTTGTTTTGTTATCTACACTGACTGTATCACAGATATACAGCCAAGGCGACATAGGCGAAACAGGTCCCGGAAGACTATCCGCCGGGCATTGTGCCGCAACACTATTAGCAAAAAACATGGTACCCATCAGCACAAGGATAAATGTGCTTATGGAGAGGAGTACCCCCCCCCGAGTTTCTCGCGCGTACGAGAAGGGAATTGAGTGTGATTTCATAGAAATACCTCATAAAAGTTTGCTGAAAAAACGTGCAACAACTACGGTGGTAAAGCGCGGGGAATTATACATTTCGGACTTGTATAATGGCACTTTAAGAGCCGTGTTTATTTGTGTGGATGCTAAAATACACTTTTTGCTGCATATCTCCAAATATTGCCAACACTTTTTTCTGAAACTATCCGCTCTGTTGCAATAACATGAAAAACAGACAGTAGAATGCGGAAATAGTTTTTTACGTTTGCGGATTGATAATACTTTTATAGAAATTTAAACTATGATTGCAGTGATTCTGAGGATGTACATGATTGATTTTCTTGATTTGTAAGAATTTCAAATACCAAAAACTACAAAACCACTCTTTTTTCGGTATATATACTAGGATTAAAGTGATTTTGAGGATGTACATGATTGATTTGCACGATTTTCAATGA
>JAYRWZ010000374.1:0-5865 GCA_041917875.1 Chloroflexota bacterium
GGGTTTTCTCTCATTCTTTTGCCAATAATATTCAGTACATGGTAATAAAGAGTCATAGCACCGTTTTGTGCTAATGTTCTTTCATTGATATTGTCAGCATCATTTTTCGGAATAATATGATACCGAGATGGAATAGAAGCAGACATTTCATCAAAAAAAACATATCGTAACAGTGGATACATTTCTGTTGAGACAAATTCTTCAATGTAAATATTTTTTGATGTATTGCTGCCATTTGCTCCAATAACTTCAACATGTATTGCTGCCGTTGGGGGAGTCGGTAATGGTGGTGGCGGTGGACTTATTATCGTCGGCGGTGGAATAATAATCGGTTCGGGTTTATGGCGTGGTCTGTATTTAAATGCAATTCCCCCGCGAAGTGAAGAGTTGTGCCAGAAACTGTCGTCCGTAGATTTTATGCTATTACTAAGCCCAAGAGTATATTGAATTTCGGGAGAGATGAAAAATGATCTTTTCGTGTCGAGACCCAGATCGTACGCGGCAATAATATTCCATTCCCAATTGAGTGATTGTGCATCGGTCATTGTTCCGGAGTATTCATTGCGTAAACGTTTTCCGTCTGTAAATGTGCCGGGTGTTCCTTGTGCTATACTTTCTTTTTGCGAAAATGTCGGAGAAGTAACGATATGTAGTCCCGGACCGGTTGCAAATGATAAAGCAGATATTGTTTTCCATCCGAATAAAACAGCAGATGATATACCGGGAAATGTTGCTGTAAAAGAGTGAATAAACTTGATGCTGCCCTGCGAATTATTGATGAGACCAATTGTGTTTTCTTCTTGAGTCAAATCAATATTGACTGTGGTGAAGCTGCTGCGCATACCCAAAAAGAAAGACTGAGACAAGGGAATTTCGGCAATCGCCCCTATGCTGTACACCGAACCTTCTCCATTGATAAACTTTGGGCAACAATTTGGAATATTCGTTGTGCCATAGTAAAGAAGCGACGGGAGCGCTGTTCCGATGTGGCTGTTCACACCAAATCGTACCCGTAATGAGTCGGCTGCGGTGAGAGTTAACGAAGGCAAAAAGATAAGACAAAACGTTAATAGTTTGTGCATGATGCTCTTTCCAGAGAAGCCACTTTGTGATATAGAAAACCCCGTCCGGCTATACAGAACGGGGCAAACATAAAGTACACCCGAAACTATGCTGTTTTGAATTTTTCAGTGTTTCAAATCCTCATAGATAAAGAAAATAAATCATGAAAATCTCTACAATTACATTTATCTCGGTATAAAATTGTACTGAACCGCGGAGAGGGAGGGATTCGAACCCTCGATACCATTGCTGGTATAACGGTTTTCGAGACCGCCCGATTCAGCCACTCTCGCACCTCTCCAACTACTAAGAAAGCAGTTGCGCAAAGATACGACTTTTTATGGTTGGTAAGGATAAATGCGCTGATACGGCTATGAGAATTATCGGTCTCCGGCGACGGAATAAACCCAGAAGAGAGAAAAGAAGAATAGTACGATACCGGCTATAGTTGATATAAGTCCAATCAAGCCGTAGAATAAAATTCGTATGTCTTTTTCAAACCCCGAAAACGGGCGAACTGCAAACACATGACGAATGATTCGCATTAAGCCACCTTCAGTAAAAATGTCGTCCGGATGCAATACTCTGCCCGATAAAGCACTTGAACGAAGAATCAGCAATACACCCGTCACCATCATTGTCAGTGCTATGATAATCATACAATGTTCTTTCTATAACTGGTTATTTGTATCGTAAATCCGCATTATGTGTATGCAATACATTTTTAAAGAAGTGAGTGCACGAAATTTTTGATAGAGCATATTTTTATTGCCTATATGAACATGGATGATCGTATGTTGTCAACAGGGAATGAAAGAATAAATTCCGTACCCTCATCTACGTCACTCTTGCATTCGATGGTGGCATTAAGAGCCAGTGCATACATTTGGCAGACAGTAAGCCCTATGCCCAGTCCCACATGAGATAATTCTCTGTGTTGTGCGCCTCTGAAAAATACATCAAAAATCTTAGCTTGTTCTTTGGGGGAAATATATGATTTCGTGTTGTGGATGCAGATGCTTCCTTTACCATTATGAGCCGATGTTCGCATCGTAATTGTTGCATTTGCCGGAGAATATGTCATTGCATTATCAAGTATATGATGAATCATTTTTTCGATGAGTACTTGATTGGAATGTACAATAATTTCATAATCGGCTATACGCAGGTCAATCATTTGATTAGGGTTCATCATTGTTTTCCATTCGGGTACATATTTCAACACAATAGCTGTCAAATCCGTCGGACTGAGAAGCACATCCAGAACTGATGACTGCGCTTGCGTGAGAAGTTGTGCGCTGTCTAATATAGAGCGCAAAGAAGCCGTTGCCGTATTCATTGCTTTGCAAAAAGCTTTTATCTGTGAGCCGTGAGAGAACTCCTCGGAATTATCAATCATTTTTTCTATAACACTTATACCGAGAGTAACAGCTGTTAAGGGGGTTCGGAATTCATGAGAAATATGCTTAACAAATGCCTCATGTATATGGCGAAAATTGTGTTCCTTGTTGATTAAACTGTCTAATTGAGCCGTCCTTTCTTTCACCAAAAGTTCTAGCTCGGTTTGTTTTTTTATAGCATCATCATGTTCTTTTTGTATTTTCTCAATTTTTCTTTCTGCTTCAAAAGTTACTATTTTGTTAAGCACATCTTTGCCGCCAATATGTTCCGATAAGTTATGGAAAATTTTATATTGAGCTAATGATTCATTTGATCTGTTGAGATGTTCATATAATGTTGAAAGACTTTTTCTAATTGACATCTCCATTTTTTCATCTGAATTATCTGCTGCAAATTCTAAGCCGTTAAGAAAAATACTCTCTGCTTTTTGCGGGTTATAATAAGAGGTTTCGGGTATCGAAAATAATTGCGCTTTGCAAAAAAGTACATTGTGCGTTTCTCCGGCATTATTTGTTGACCTGTGAATTGTTTCTGCTTGTTCGAATAATTCCAGTGCTTCATCATATTGAGCTTGCTTTAGACGGCATTCTCCGATTTTACGTAAGTAATTGGCTTGCCCTGTTTTATCTTCTACTTTTTGTTTGATTGTAAGTGCTTCAGAAAAATAGAGTATTGCGTCATCATATTTGTTTTGAGAGTAAAACATATTCCCAATATGGGAAAGGCAATGTGCCATACCATTTATATTTCCTGTTTCATTACGCAATACCATGCTTTCACGATAATACTTTAGCGCAATCTCATAGTTTTTTAAGTGTTCATGTACAGAACCTATGTTCAAAAAACAGATGGCAATGCCATTTTTATTATGTTGTTCTTTTTCATATTCTAATGCTTCTGTAAAAAACTCAATAGCATCCGAATAACGACCGATATTAAGATAAATAAGACCAATATTATTAATAACCGGTGCTATATTGTCTTTTATTCCCTCTCTTTTGCGCGTATTGTAACTTGTTGTAAAATGCTCTAATGCTTTTGCGAATTCTCCGACAGCAATATGTAGCATCCCAATATTATTATGGATACGAGCTTGACCGCGAGCATTGTTGTGAGATGAATAGTAGTGTAAAGCTTTTTTGTACCAATCGTGTGCAGCGGTATAATTCGATAAATTTCTTTCCACTATTCCCAAATGATTACATAAAGTGGGCAATTCTATGGTTGTCAATGTATTTTCACTGAGAGACCATACCTTCAGTAAAACTTCTTTCGCTTCTGTAAAGTTAGACTTTTGATAAAGTGCTAAGCCATAGTAAAAGAGAGCTTGTCCCAAGAGATCAAATTTATTATCACGCTGATATGATGTGATGAGTGAGGGAGCTTTCTCAACTATTGGTTCATAGTCATGATTATCATAGAGAGTTTTCAAAGATGTTATAGTGTCCGGTATTACTCTTTGTATATCTGTATTGAGCGAGGTGTCTATTGATGTATCCGTATGTGTCATTGTGAGATTCAATCAACGATTATTGGCTGTATGTCTTGGTATATATGCAAGATACGAAAAATTTAGCATTAGAGATACGCAATTGTACTTTGATTTGGTTTATTGTTAGTTTATCGTTAAGGAGCTACACTTGAGAAACTTTTAGATTTCTCCATAATCCTGCCATGCTATTGTTTCTTATAGCCGTCGTATGTTATAGTCAGCTTCGACACAAAATTTCATGCCATTTATGATTAACTGTTCTTTGTAATGTGCATTTTTTGACGTTGGAAGTAATTGATTGTACAAAAAATACCCGTCACCTCCCGTAAAAATTATAGGTGCTTCGATGGTGAGTATTGCACTGTCATACCACAGTTGTAAAGAGTGGTTTATTGCGCCTAAGCAAGCATGAAGTATGCCTGTTTGTAGTGCGTTGATGGTATTCGTGCCATAAAGAGCGTGATTGTCAAATGTTTGTATAAGAGGTAAAGCAGAAGTATAGTTATGTGCCGCTTTTGCCATTGTCCTCAATCCGGGGAAAATGATGCCGCCAAGAACATTCGATGATTGAGATAGTAAGTTCATAGTGATCATTGTTCCGCAGTCAATTGTCACAAAAGGCGGAGTAAACTCTTTCATTGCTCCCAGTATTCCGAGTATTCTGTCTGCTCCCATACCTTTCACCTGTGTCAGGTCAATATATTTGTTTTCCGCAAAGAACGATTCTATTGGAACGAATGTATAAGCGGATAGCTCTCTCATTACTTTCTCGGATTTCGGAATATTTACCGATGCAACATACAGGACGCTGTGATCTTCCGCAGACTCTAATATTTGACTAAGGTTGTACATCAAATGTTCATCATAGTCAATGTGCAATACTGTGTCACCAATAAGTATCTTGAGGCGCGTATTACCAAAATCCATATATATAGCTCTAGAAGATGTCATAAATTACACTGTCTCCATCGGTGATTGTAAGTGTTTCTCCTGAGAAAGGTGGCAATGCAACGATAAGATGTCCATCAATTGAGATGCCTTGAGCAATACCTGTTTGTCCTTTGTTGATGATGATAATTGCCTTATCCTTCATATTGAGTGTCTCTTCCCATCGTTTTAGCGTTTCGTCAGGGGCAGTTATTGTCTTAGAAATCAATGGTGGGATCAGTGTACGAAGATATTCAACAATGTCTAAGGGCTTATAGTTCAGTCCCAGCATTCGTAATGAGACCGCATTGAGAGAATCCGGAAAACTTTCTTGTGCAACATTAACCCCAATACCAATCACGGTTGAGTTAAGTTTTGAGCCAAGATAGTCGTTTTCTATAAGTATGCCGGCAATCTTCGACTGTTTGCCTTCATGCAAAGCATAGACATCATTCGGATATTTGAGAGCATACTGCACCTGAGGAGTCAATGATTGCAGTAATTGTAATACGAGAAGTGCGCCACTTGCCTGCAAAGCAATAGGGAGCAATGCAGATACAGGGTGTGTGTGATTCAGACCAATGGAAAGATACAGGTTCTCATGGGGGTTGCCCGCCCATATTTTACCATTGCGTCCGCGTCCTTTCGACTGAGAATCTGCCGAAACTATGACGAATGGCGATGATTGAAGGAGTTTTTCGGCTTCGTCATTTGTAGAAACGACAGAAGAAAGATGAAAAAAATCAGGTGTCAATATTCGCATGTTAATGGTCTTAATCTACAATGATTTATGTGTGTTTTTTGATAGTTCTTGTGTTTTCAGAGTCAGTACAAAAATGCACTTTTTTCAAAAAAAGTTTCGCAATAAATTTGTTTATATGGAAAAAGTCCTTAATTTTGCAGTCCTATCGCGAACGCAGTAGTCACAACTAAGGCGGGAGCGAAGGACAAAGCAAGAGAGCGTACTTTGAAAACAGAGGATA
>JAYRWZ010000375.1:0-2489 GCA_041917875.1 Chloroflexota bacterium
ATAAGCAGCATAATAAGAGAAAAGACCGTCATGAGAATGGCGGTCTTTTTTTATATGATAATATTAGATATGCTCTAAGTGGTTTTTAAAAATTCTTCCACATCATTGATTCTACCGGCACCGGTTTGCGATCATTGTACTTCGCTGATGACTTAGAATTATAGGGCGTTAATACATCACCTTTGACCTCAAAATAGATTAGCTGACCTATCGGCATACCGGCATACACTCGCACATGTTGTTTGACGGATATTTCCAAAGTCCAAAAATTGCAAAATCCGACATCGCCTTTGCCCGCTGTGGCGTGTATATCAATTCCTAATCGCCCTATGCTTGATTTGCCCTCCAAGAATGGCACATGGTCATGTGTTTCCGTATATTCTTGCGTCACTCCCAAATACAACTTATGCGGCTCAAGGATATAGCCATCTTCGGGTATCTCGAACATAGTAATATGATTATGTTTTTTTGCATCCAGCACAACATCATTGTAGATTGCCAGCGTTGCCCCCAGATGCACATCATAGCTGTTAGAACCGAGGCGTTCACGTACAAAGGGTTCAATTACGATGCGCCCTTTTTCAATGTTCTCCAATATTTCTTTATCGGTAAGTATCATTTTATCAAGGAAATAATGAGTAAATAAGCACTGTGGTCTTTGAGGCAAGGACAAAGTGCTGTGTCACCAAATGCCACAAATACGACACAAAAATACGAAATTTAGAAGGTATTACTTCGCCAAATTTTTACAGCTTCAAAAAGAACTATGCCTGTTGCCACACTGACATTTAAGGAATGCTTCACGCCATACATGGGTATCTCGATGGTATCATCCACCAATGCCATAACTTCGTCTGCTATGCCGGAAATTTCATTTCCCACAATGAGTACCAAAGGATAATCATCACTGACAAGAGTATCGTACATACGATGAGTGTCGGCAATTTCGACGGCAATAATTTTCTTACCTTCGCTGCGCAATGTTGCCACTGCCTCGACAGCACGAGAGAAATAACGCCAAGGCACAGTGTTTGTAGCACCCAATGCTGTTTTTTCTATTTCTTTTCGCGGTGGATGCGGAGTATAGCCACATAGTATTATTTCTTGAATAAAAGCAGAATCGGCAGTACGAAAAAGAGAGCCCACATTATATAAGGAGCGTACATTATCCACCATCAATGTTATGGGATGCCTTTGCGCTTGTGCTGCTTGCTCTTCGGTAAGTCTTTTTTCTACTATTTCCGCATGGAGTAATTTTTTCATGATATATTGACCAAAGAAAATGCTAAAATCATATACATTTTACGGTTATGCATATTATTTTTTCATTAGAAAAGGAATATCAATCTTCGATGTTGTACCTTTAATTTTTATAGACTTATACATCATCATTGTAATAATAGCGTAAGTATAAAAAAAAGCCATACTGAACAATGTATGGCTTTTGTGAAAACTGCTGAAACTATTTTTTCTTCGGTTTTTGATTCGATTGTTTCGGCGAAGGTTGTCCGGGTAAACTTCTGCCTTGTGCGGCGGCAATTTCTTGTGCCATTTGCATACGTTTTTGCAACCATGATTCTTTTTTCGGCATTTTTTTCAAGTCTTCGAGAGTTAAGCGATTTTTCGCATATTTAGAGACATAAAGTTGTTGCATAATACCAAGTAAGTTGAAAACCAGATAATACAAATTAAGTCCTGCGGGAAATGCGGAAAACATAAGCGTAAACATTATTGGCATCATGTAAATCATGGCTTTTTGTCGCGGGTCGGTCACTGTCATTTTTTGCTGTACAAACATTGTTGCACCCATGATAATTGCCAATCCGGAGAATTTATCAATTTCAAAGAGAGGAATATGGAATGGTAAATGGAGAATAACATCCGGAACACTTAAATTTGTTATCCATCCGAAAAATTCCGCGCCTCTGATTTCAATATTACTGCTCAACACAGACCATAAGGCATAGAGAATAGGCATTTGCAAGAGAAGTGGCAAACAACCTCCGGCAGGATTGATACCATATTCGCTGTAAATTTTCATGGTTTCTTGCTGTTGTGTCATCTGGTCATCAGGGTATTTATCACGAATTTTTTGCAATTCGGGAGCCAATAACTGCATTTTTTGTGTTGATTTTACCTGCTGCACACTTAATGGATACAGCAATAATTTCATCAAGATAGAAAAAATGATAATAGAGATACCATAATTGGGAATGAATGTATGAATGAATCTAAAAATCGGCAGCATGAAATATTCACCAATCGGTGCTATAAGCCATCTCAAACCGAGATTAATCGTTGATTCCAACTTGTATTCGGAAAGGCGATCATATTCTTGAGGTCCGCAATATACCGTAAAGTGTGATATGTTTTTTCCGGGACGCACGGGCACTCTGTACGCTAATGAATATTCCTCATAATTTCCTTTGTCCGGCGCACCGTATAATTTGCCTTCCATATAAATTGTTGCATCGGGTGAGCCGGCTTTG
>JAYRWZ010000376.1:0-3678 GCA_041917875.1 Chloroflexota bacterium
ATGTGGGCACAATCAAAAAATCATGCCCATCACATCAATCCTACAAATCCTGCGCAATGCAAAGTCTGAACACGATTACAGAGATTACAAGATTGACAGGATAAAGATGTGAGCACAATCAAAAAAAATCCTGCTCATCCCATCAATCCTGTAAATCCTGTTCAAGACAATATAGTATCAAAAAAATCCTGCTAATCATATCAATCCTACAAATCCTGTTCCAGACAATATAGCGGAATACTTTACTCCACAATAATATTTCTGCTGATAGTGCCTGTACTGCCTTCAAGTATAACAACATAATATCCTTTGCTCATTGCACTCAAATCAATGTCGGCACTGCTCTGTCCGCGCTCCAATAGTGTGCTATACACCGTTTTTCCGCGAATATCGGTAATGCGCAAACCTGTCATTGACTGTGAATACGGGTGATAATCAATCAGGAGCCGCTTATTAATTATATTCATTTGCACGCCGGAATTATTATCTTCACTGATGCCACTGGGCGATTGTGTAGTAAAACTCCAAGTATCTGACCAAGGTCCATAGCCCGCACGGTTTTTACCGCGTACTCGCCAAAAATACTCTGTCCCCTGCTGTAAATTGCTTAGTTGTATTTCCCTTTTTGCTATCATGCTGTCACGCATTGCGGTCATGGCAAAAGCATTATCTGTTGCAACATGAACATCAAAACTGTCTGCTTCCGTTGCTGCATTCCATGATAATGTTAAAAATATAGGACGATTTATATCTTTATTGGCGGGTTGACGCAATGTTACTTTAGTCGGATACACTGTCACCGTAGAAAAAGAACGTGTCTGAGACCAAGGACTTGCTAAGCGAAACAAATGTGCTTGCACTCGCCAATAATACGTTCTATTAACTTTAAGGGGTAAACTTTCTGTTGAAGTAAATGCGAGTCTATTGTCATAGATGATATTTGTAAAAAGTGAGTCATCTGCTATTTGAACTCTGTACTCTTTGGCATCAGCAGCATTTTTCCAACGAAGAACTATCGTTAGTAATTGTTCTTTGGAATATGCCCCGGGCGAGACTAATTCGGGTGCTTCAAGACTAATAATTGGCTGTTTGGTTCTATAGACACCACCAAAAAGCGAAGAGACATAGAGATAACCATCATCATCCGTAATTGGTGTCATCATTGCCGGTAAGGATAAATCTTGTGGTTGAGAAGGAAAAATCCATTTCTTATCATTTTTGGGTGAATAGGCAATCCCATTCATCGTGGCTGCAAAGGGTCTTCCCTTTTGATCTGTTGTCACACCAAAGCACCATTCACCAAAGAGCCATTCGCCTTCAGTCTTGTTTTTTGCTACCAGACCCGATGACCAATCGTATGTTGTTATACCGCAATGTAAAGACAAAAATATTTGTTCACTATAGGGTGAAATATGACTGTAATTCACTTGTTGCGCAGATTCCCATGATTGTGAAGTATTTTCAATATAAGGATCATTAAATCCATAAAGATAAGATTGTTGCTCACCCCATGCACCTTTACTGAATCTGTTAAGATCTTCACTTCCTATGGTTAAAAGAGTTTGACTTTGTTTATTATACGCAAGAAGTTTTGAAAAACTCTTTTCATACTTAAATGGTAATTTTGCAAAGGATTTGCCATCGTCCTTGCTGAGAAAAACATCAAATTTTGTTGCAAAAATAGAATCCCCTGTGCAATGTAATTGAGTCACCGTAAATTCAAAATCGGAAAGCTGAGGTATCATTGACCATTGTTTGGCTTTTAATTCTTTTCTATAAGCTTTATTATAGGATGAAGCGATGATAGTCCCTTTTGAAGTCACAGCCAAGGAGGTAATAATAGGACGATGAAAACCTGAATCAATGCGTTGCCAATTTAGACCATTATTATTGCTTTCATAGAGACCATTGACGGTTCCAGCCAAGAGACGTTTGCGTGGAATATCACTGTAGAACATAGTAATGATAGGTGAATCATGAGGAAACTCAATAGATTGCCAATTCTCACCTTTATCCTTACTCATAAATAAACCAGAGCCATAACTTCCCATAAGAATAGTAGAATCTTTAAGCATATAAGAACAAGAAGGATAACGGGAAACAAAACCATTATCTGTAACATCTTTCGTATATTTTATCAAATATGCTTTAAATTGTGGATCTTGCGGATCAACCCATAATTTGGGAACCATTTTAAAAACACCAATTCCTGATAAAGTACATAATATAGTATCTTTCGGTAAAAAAATACAGGATCCACCTTGAGTATGTATATCAAAAAATTCTTTATTTCTATAAGCTAATGAATTACGATCTCGCCGTTGTTCCGGTTCAATTGTGAAGGCTAATTCATTTACAATTCTATGAAAATTATCTCCATTTTCTTGCGAAAAGATTAAAAGAAATGTTCTTTTAACATCATTAAAATTCCCCCAAGTTGTACTAATAGTGAGTGCCCGATTATCAGTATTACTACTTAGAAAAATTGAGGAGTATGGATCGCCGATAAATTCTTTTCCATCATCAGAATAATATCCGGGAAAAATCATTCGATTGTTTTGACCAAGAACAGCCATACCATGTTGCCTTTGACTTTGATGTTTATAATACATAGACAAAATGGAGTCTTTGAGAGGTGACCAAGTTCTGCCATGATTGATGGAACGATATAATTGTTTTTGTATGCCCACAAAACATACTCCACTTGGATGAGCAGATAAATGACGAAAGGACTTTTTACCTATGGCTGGTGTAACATTAGTCCATGTTCTTCCTTCATCCGAACTCCGATATACACCATTATAACTACTTGCCAAAAGTCCACCATCACCAGTGGCTGCAAGAGAATAAATAAGTGAATCTCGTAAACCCGACGAGACATTTTCCCATGTGATAAATTTATCAGTGGAACGCCAAATACCATAAGGTGTACTGACAAAAACTGCACCCGAATTTGTTTGGGTGATAGAGGTGATATTGGCACCTTTGATACCATGCAATCTCTGCCATTCAAAATTTTGTGCTTGGAGAATGACCGAAGAAGACAGAAAGATTATAAGAGCGAAAATACGCAGTAATGTTATGGACATATATTGTTCCTTGAGAATGTAGATCGTCAGCAATTTAGCAATTTTTGGAGAGATAATCATTATATGTCAATGTGAATGAGAAAAAAGCATTAAGAAATAGACCCCGTCGAATTCGTGATTTAAGAAAATATACTAAATCCTTCCACCCCGTCAGACTGCGTCTGCCACTACTCAAGCAATGCAAAGTCTGAACACGATTACAGAGATTAAAAGATTAGCAGGATAAAGATGTGAACAGCATCAAAAAAAATCCTGTTAATCACATCAATCCTACAAATCCTGCGCAATGCAAAGTCTGAACACGATTACAAAGATTACAAGATTAACAGGATAAAGATGTGAGCACAATCAAAAAATCATGCTAATCCTATCAATCCTAAAAATCCTGCGCAATGCAAAGTCTGAACACGATTACAAAGATTACAAGATTAGCAGGATAAAGATATGAACAGCATCAAAAAAAATCCTACCCATCACTTCAATCCTAAAAATCCTGCGCAATGCAAAGTCTGAACACGATTACAGAGATTACAAGATTAGCAGGATAAAGATGTGAGCACAATCAAAAAAATCCTGTTAATCACATCAA
>JAYRWZ010000377.1:0-18851 GCA_041917875.1 Chloroflexota bacterium
ATGTGTTGCATGCTAATCAGACAGATGTACGCTTTGGCGATGCAGATAATTCAAATTATGTTGGTTTCCAAGCCCCAAATGCTGTTGGCAGCAATGTTGTGTGGACATTACCCAATGCAGATGGTACAGCAGGGCAAGTTCTTTCTACGAATGGATCAAATACTCTTCAATGGACAACGGTTGCAATAGTTGTTCCTGCAAATAATGGTTTAAGTAAATCAGGTGATACTGTCCAATTAGGAGGTACATTAAATAAAAGTACAACTGTTAATCTTAACTCTCATAACCTTACGCTCAGTTCTCCCGGTAATGCAGGAAATGTGATCATCGGTAAATTTACAACAGCGGGAATAGTTAAAAATAATGCTTCGGGTGTACTTTCCACAGGTCAAGTAAATTTAGCGTCAAGTTCAGAAGTAACAGGGATTCTACCGATCGCAAATGGTGGTACAAACAGCAACACAATAGGTGGTGCGGGTACGGTAGCATTTTCGAATGGTACAAGTTTGAACTACACAGCAGTAGGTACGAATGGTCAGGTATTACTTTCTAATGGTACCGGAACTCCGACATGGGGATCACCGACGGCTTCAATTATTGGTGCTAACGGTATTACAAAATCAGGCGATACAATCAAACTTGGTGGAAGCTTAAATCAAAATACGAATATTCCATTCGGTACAAGAAACTTAACTTTATCGAATTCAGGTGATGCAGGAAATGTGATCATCGGTAAATTTACAACAGCGGGAATAGTTAAAAATAATGCTTCGGGTGTACTTTCCACAGGTCAAGTAAATTTAGCATCTTCTTCTGAAGTTACCGGTACTCTCGGGATTACAAATGGTGGTACAGGATTAACGTCAGCTGGCTCAAATGGTTCGATGCTTGTAAGTAATGGAACAAATTGGACAATATTACCACCGGGTTCGAGCAATCAAGTATTGACAATTACCGGTGGAACACCTACATGGAGTGCCGCAAGTGTTGATTGGTCAATTGTTGGTAATTCAGGTATTAATCCTGCAACTAATTTCCTTGGAACGACAACATCAGCCGATTTAAGAATTCGTACAAATAATATTGAACGAATTAATGTATTGTCGGGTGGTAATGTTCGCTTGGAAAGTAATGCCGGTACTGCTCAGCAATTACAATTTGAAAACCCCGCAGGAACATTCTCTACCAATATTATTGCCGGTGCACAAACCGCAGATATTACCTATACCTTACCAACTGCACAAGGTGCTGCAAATACTGTGCTTACAAATAATGGTTCCGGTGCGATGTCTTGGCAAAGTGTTGCCGCATTAGCTAATGCATGGTCTCTTATTGGCAATTCCGGTACTAACCCGACGAATAATTTCTTGGGAACAACGGATGCTCAAGACTTACGCATACGCACAAATAATATTGAACGATTAAATATTTTATCAGGTGGTAATGTTCGCTTGGAAAGTAATGGCGGCACAGCGCAACAATTGCAGTTAGAAAATCCGGCAGGTACATTCTCAACAAATTTTGTTGCAGGTGCTCAAGGAGCAAATATTACATATACACTTCCAACAGCATTACCGGGTACAAATGGTGTGCTGACTTCAAATAATACAGGAACTCAATCTTGGTCAACAGTTGATTTATCCGGTGGTAATCAAATACTAACAGGACAAGGCGTTGCAACACGTGTAGCATTCTGGGGATCAACGAATACATTAACTTCAAGCGCAAATTTATTCTGGGATAATGCCAACAATCGTCTCGGCATTGGTACATCGTCACCGGCGCAAGAATTGGATGTTGATGGAGATATTCGTATCAGTGGGACAAATGATCAACTTCAATTTCGTGGCGATGGTTCAGGTTACACTAATATTGCAGCAGGCAGCCAAGGTGCAACTAATATCAATTATACTTTACCGACAGCCGCTCCTTCAGGTACTGTATCGGCACTCATCAGTAATGGATCCGGTCAATGGAGTTGGTATTCAGCAAGTAATCCAAATGGTCAAGACGGATTCTGGACTTTGCGCGGTAATGCCGGAACAAGCACAACAAATAATTTTATCGGTACAACAGATAATCAGGCTTTAGCTTTTCGTACAGATAATACCGAACGCATGAGGATATTATCCTCTGGTAATATTGGAGTAGGAACAAGTTCTCCATCAGCAAATTTTCATATACACGACCCAAGTAACGGTGGAACCGTGCGACTTACTTCTACAACTACCGGAGTTTCGTCGAACGACGGGTTTGAATTAAATGTTACCTCATCCGGTGTCGGTGAGGTAAGACTGCGTGAAAACCAAAATTTGATATTTTATACAAATAATAATCAACGTATGGTTATTGAAAATGGTGGAGATGTTGGTATTGGTACTACAAATCCGGTAGAACGATTCCATGTTGATGGTGGTAATTCACGATTTGTCGGTGGTTCTACATTAGCACAAACATATTATATGGATTTGCGCAATCAGAATAATGAAGGATTACAATTACGATTTTTTGAACCTGATGCGTCCGGTACTAATTATACCGCGATGTATGCGGATATTCAAACAAATAATTATTTGTGGAAATTACCAAGTAATACTGTACCGAATGCTAATGATTTTCTTAAAATTGCAAGTGTTGATAATCTTGGGGGCGGTAATTATCGTTTGAATTTATCATGGGACCCAACCAGTGGCGGCGGTGGTGGATATGTGCCCAATAATGCTTACCGTTCCGGTGCCGGTGTCGCAACCAGAATAGCATGGTGGAGCGATGACTCGACACTTTCTTCCAGCTCAAATCTTTTCTGGGATAATGCCAATAATGTTTTACGTGTCGGTACGAGTTCGACAACATATAATTCGCTAGACCTTGCTGCAGAAATTCAGGGACATGTAATTCTTACTAACGGAATCGGTGCGCCACGTGAAATGCGATGGGCAGAAAGAAATTTCAATCCGGCATCAGCAGGCACAAGCCATTATATTTCTTTATCAACAAGATCGGATCAGGATTTAAGCGCTAATGTCAATTATTTTTGGCCCAGCTCAGCTCCTACAGTAAATAATATGGTATTGACCACAAATACAAGCGGTCAATGGAGTTGGAATGATGGTAATAACTTGTTCTGGCGTGTTGGCGGAAATACCGGTGCGGGAGGTAATTTTATTGGTACTGTGGACAATCAACCTTTTCCATTCCGTGTCAATAATGTTGAGGGTATGAGATTAGTGCCAAATGCAAGTGGTCCTCGCTTTGGTATCGGGCAAACAAATCCATCCGAGCGTTTTGAACTTCGTGATGGAAATATCCTTCTTTCTAATAGTGGTACTGCCGCCCAAATTCGTTTCCAAGAGCCAAATGCCGGTGGTACGAATTATACAGCATTCCAAGCGGGCGCACAAAGCAGTGATATTACCTATACTTTACCGACAGCATTACCGGGAACAAATGGTATCCTCACCTCGAATAACTCGGGAACTTTATCATGGTCAACTGTTGATTTATCCGGCGGTAATCAAGTACTTTCCGGTCAAGGTGTTGCTACACGCATAGCATTCTGGACAGCAACCAACACACTTGGCTCAGATGCACAATTGTATTGGGATAATTCGAACAAACGTGTCGGTATCGGTACAACAACCCCCGGACAAGAGCTTGATGTTAACGGTGATATCAGAATCAGCGGTGCTAATGATCAGTTGGAGTTTCGCGGTAATTCAACCGGATATTCAACAATTCGTGCCGGTAATCAAGGTACAACAACGATTAACTATATTCTTCCGACTGCATTGCCGACGGCAAATCAAGTGCTTACAGCATCTTCAGTTGCCGGTTCAGATGTTACTTTGGGTTGGGGTAATGGTTTAAATTGGACATTAACAGGAAATGCAGGTACTAATCCTACAACGAATTTCTTGGGCACGACTGACTTACAAGATTTCAGAATCAGAACCAATAATGTTCAGAGAGTATCAATTCTTTCCGGTGGCGGTGTTTCTTTATTAGCTGCCAGCGGCACAACCCAAACACTTCAGTTCTCAGATGGTGATAACTCTAATTTTATTGGGCTAAGAGCACCAACAAATGTTTCCTCAAATGTCACATGGACATTACCATCCGCTGACGGTACGGCAAATCAGGTGCTGATTACTAATGGTTCCGGCACTTTAAGTTGGAGCAATGTCAGCGCAATTACTTCTCTTAATGGTTTAACCGGCTCAACACAAACATTTGCTACGGGCTTTGCCGGTACGGATTTTAATATCAGCAGCTCAGGAACAGTTCATACATTCAATTTACCTGATGCTTCGATAACTTCACGTGGAGTTATTACCTTTGGAGCGCAAACATTAGCAGGAGATAAAACATTTAATGGTAATGTACGCGTTGCGAATCAATCAGATATCCGCTTTGGCGATGCGGATAATTCCCACTTTGTTGCATTCCAAGCTCCTGCAACTATAACAAATAATGTGACATGGACTTTACCATCAACAGACGGTACGGCAAATCAGGTATTACGTACTGATGGCGCAGGTAATCTTAGTTGGACGAATGCTTCCGGCGGTGGTCTCATCGTGAGTGATTCTGCTTGGTCATTGAATGGCAATAGTGTGACAGCAGGTAAATTCTTGGGAACAAAAAATGCTTTTGATTTGCCGATACGCACCAACAATATCGAACGATTAACTTTGTTCTCAACGGGCAATATGCGATTGGAAAGTAATGGCGGCACAGCGCAACAATTCCAATTTGAAAATCCGGCAGGCAACTTCATTTCAACATTCCAAGCGGGTGCACAAACAGCTAATATTAACTACACATTACCAATAGCTGCTCCGGCAAACAATCAAGTGCTGATATCCACAGCAGCGGGTTCAATGAGTTGGGCAAATATTACTGCAATTGCTGGTTACAAAAAAGTATCTGATTCAGCATGGGCTTTACTTGGCAATGCCGGTACAAATCCATCAGTAAATTATATCGGTACATCAGATAATCAACCGTTGGTAGTACGTACAAATGCAGTAGAACGTATGCGTGTATTTACCTCCGGTAATGTTGGAATAGGTTCTCCAACGGATGATGCAAGTGCATTATTAAACCTTACATCAACAAACAAAGGTGTTCTTTTCCCAAGAATGACACAAGCACAACGCTTAGCAATTGGTTCTCCAACAGATGGTCTTCTCGTGTATCAATCTGACAATACACCGGGATCACCTCAAGGGTTTTACGGTAGAATATTCGGTCAATGGGTTGCATTACCGGGTTGGTCATTAACAGGGAATGCGGGTACTGACCCTACGAATAACTACTTAGGCACAAACGATGCTAAAGATTTAAGTTTGCGTACAAATAGTACTCCGCGATTATTACTCAAAGAAGGAACAATGAATCTACAATTGATTCATACAAATGCAAATATGGGTCGTCTTGAGCTAAAGCAAAGCAGTACAACAGGTTATAGAATCGGTACATTGTTCGGTACAGCTAATGTTGACTCCTTAACTTTTGGTGTTAATGGTGGAACAGGTATTTCTATAAATGCAACGAATCGTGTTGGTATTGGTACATTAACCCCAAATGAGCGTTTGGAAGTGAGTGGAAATGTTCGTTTCAGCAATGCACTTATGCCTAATGGAACTGCCGGTACAACGGGTCAAGTTCTCTTGTCGCAAGGAGCAGGAGTTGCACCAATTTGGTCAAGCACGTTTTCAGGTGTCGCTATTGATTACTGGAATCGTGGTTCAGGAACGCTTTCTTTGGTAGGACTTGGTTCAGGTAATACAGCAGCTGCTCAGTATGCAATTTCTGCAGGACGAAATAACACCATAAGTTCATTGGGCGAATACTCAACAATAATCGGTGGTTTCAGTAATAATATCCAGGAAAACCGTGCCTTTATCGGTGCCGGAGAACTCAATACGGTTACTGCCGGTTTTGGTGCAATTATCGGTGGTATCAGTAATACGGTAACGGGTGTGTATTCTTTTGTCGGTAATGGTAACAGCAATGATGCTCAGTCCTCGTTTTCCGGTATAGTTTCCGGTCAGGATAATGCAACGAATGCTTCACACTCATTTATCGGATCAGGTCAAAATAACATTGTTAGCGGTGCTTGGTCGGTCATACCCGGTGGCTTTAACAATAATATTCAAAGCGGTGGTACGTATGGCGTAATCAGCGGCGGTCAAAACAATGCCGTTAATAGTACGAATACCGTAGTAGCCGGTGGTGGTAACAATACGATTGGAACTAATTCAAATTATTCGGCAATCGTGGGTGGTAGAGAAAATCAAATCGGTAATGTAAGTTCAGCCGAATATTCTATGGCATTCGGTTATGGAGCTGTTGTCAATCAAAATAGTGCGGTTGTTTTCAATCACCCGTCAGCAGCACAACAAACGCAAGTGGGTATTCGCACGAACTCACCGTCACGAGCACTTGATGTTGCCGGTGATGTACGTTTGGGTGCAAACGGTACAACAATTTCTAATGTTATCAAAACAACTGTCAATGCTAATATTGGTTCCGTGCCGGCAAATGGTTCCATCACATTCGATTTCACGGTAACAAATGCGGCCGTTGGCAGTACAGTATCAATCTCCCCGGCTGAAGATTTAGGCAATGGTTTGATAATTGCAACAGCAAGAGTGTCTGCTGCAAATACAGTTCAGATTCGTTTACAAAATGTTACCGGCGGTGCAATTGATCCGAATCAAATGGATTATTTTATTACAGTTATTCAATAATGACAGAGTGATTAATCGTATGAAATACGGGCAATTTATCATAATAGCTATTGTGTTGACTTTTTTGATGTTTTCAAAAGGGTCTGCGCAGCTTTTTGTGAATAATGGTGCTCAAATTCATGTTTCTACCGGTTGTCAAATTGTCATTGGTGGTGAAACACAAAATATTGGACCCGGTATATGGAATATTAATGGCAATGCCTTTGTTCATATTTTCGGCAATTTTAGAGTACTGGGCGGCATTGTTACATTTGATAATTCCTCCACAGGTATAGTAACTCAAAATCTATTTGTTGACAAATCGGGAACTCTCTATCGTAATGGTAATGGCTTATTTGCTGTTACGCGTCGTGTGTATAATTCAGGATTGATAGATAATAGTGGATTGTTTGAGGTCGGAGTAAAAAATTAATATGAAATTTTTCTTTTTTCATAGTGCCTTGATTATTACATTTTGTCTCCACGGCGTTTCTGTCTATGGTCAGGATTTCGTCAATGATAGTGTCGGAGTAATAAAAAATAAAGGTACCATTCGATTCTTGGCTGATACCGGAAGATTTGCTAATGGACAACGCGATATAAAAAAAATTGACAACAGTAACGGTATTGTGGAATTTCTTGGAAGGAACAATCGTTTCACAAACCTTGATTTAACACCCAGCACTACCTTAAATAATCAAAATAGTACAGCATTAGGTGTGCGTTGTGATTTTCGTCTTGATGGGCTGACACGCTATGCCTCTCCTGCGGACACTCAGCGAATTCAAAACCGATACTATTCTAATTTACAATTAGATAATGTCGCATTCAAAGTAATGCCTGATAGTGTGTTTATAGGAACAAGTTACACAGTTGTACCCAATACAGGTAGTAGAAAATATAATGGATTTTTCTATTATGATGGTATTATGAATCAGAGTATTTTTCCGGAGAACGGTTCAACACCGCTACTAAACCGTTATTTCAATCTGGGATTATTGGTAAGTTGCGCCGATCAATCAAGTACAAAAAGTGTTGATTCCGGCAAAACAATTCGTATAGACGGAATAGTTAAATCAACTCAGTTTGCTCCTTTAGATATTCGATCATCATTTTTGGGCTTGGGTAATGTAGGAAATGATTCATCCGAATTTTTAGGTTCCGTGACAATTCGCAGCAATGGAATCTTTAAAATGGGTGAGAGACCGTCAGTATTTTATAATACTGTTATCGCCGACAGAGGATCAATCCAAGCATTACAGTTCGCCGGTCACATGAGAATTGCCCCTAATGGCTTAATGCAATTAGCAAGCACACAAGGTAAATTGGAAATGGCTTCTGATACTAAGCTGTTTATTGAAGGCGATTTTCGTAATCAGGGTAATGGATCCAATTTTGTTGTTAATGATAATTCTCTTCAATATTATCGTGGAGCATCAGGTCAAGAGATTGAGTTTACAACGAATCAAAATCCTTATGGTAATTTAACAACTCTTAATCCGAAAACTGCACGAGATAACTTCTTCGTAGGCGGAAATCTGCTTGTGCAAGACGGCAATATCACTATGAACGCGGACACTTTGACTATGTTGTCGTCTGCAAAAACGGTTGTGTATAAAAACGGTTTGGAAGAAGTGGTCGGTAAGTTTAGACATCTTGATGTGCAAGCCAGTCAATCAAGTTTGGTATTTAACAATGTGCAAACAACGGCTCGATTTATATCCGATGCACAAACACGTCCTCGTTCTGTAACAATAGAGGTTCGCCCGGCTGTAAATCCCGAGCAATATGAAGACACAACCGATGCTAATAGAAAGATTATTCTCAACTATGCCGGTGGTGGATCAAGTTGGGAAGCAGTAATTCGTGCCGGATATCGCAAAGATGAGGTTACATTAGTAGGTGCTGAAAATGAGCTTGAGTTTTATGAAACAGACGTGTTAAACGCAAAAAATATCAATACGACCATTGTAAATCCTTCAAATATTTATACCAGAAATTTAGCACAAAATTCTTCATTGGGGTGGGTAGAGTTGCCCGGTATCCGCCCATCGACAGTTTCCGGAGTTCCTAATTCAGTGACTTTTGAATCCGGCAAAACATTATTGCTTCGTTATCTTCCAGCATCAGTCAATCCACAATTCTACATGACTGCTAAGGTATTTTTAGAGGGTGCGTGGAGAGAGGGCGAGGGCATGGATAATTCTTTGACCCAGCTTGATTTGACACCAACCGTTGCTCCCGATATGTATCCATATCAGCTTGACCCTTTGCGTACATCGCGTGTGGTTACGGCAGTTCCTGATTCCGTTGTTGACTGGGTCACGGTAGAATTACGCTCCGAGCTGACAGGTGGCACAACATTTGCCCGAGTGTGTTTATTGCGCAAAGACGGTATCTTGACAGATGTGGATGGCGTAAGTCCTGTTTTGTTACCAATCAATAAAAAAGATGATTATTATGTTGTTGTTCATCACAGGAATCACCTTGCTGTGATGACTCAGGAAAAAGTGAAATTTGAGTCTAAACAATCCGGACTCATTGATTTAACAAGTCCTTCCATAGTTCTTGGCGGTGCGAATGCTCTGAAAACTATTGACGGCAACAATAATTCAAACTATGTTTATGGTATGATTGCCGGTGATTACAATGGGGACGGAATTATAGATGCGAGTGATTATACCACAATTTGGAACAATAGAGATATAGAAGGATATTTTAACGAAGATACCGATTTACAGGGAATTGTCACTACGCGCGATTTTAATGTGTCGTGGAATAATAGAGATAAAAAAACAGCAGTGCCTAAGAAACCATGATGAAGAAAAGTGCAGGACATAGAACATTATCGAGATTGGCATCAAGTATTTTTTTGATGCTTGTGGTGTTTGTATTCAAGGTTGAGGTCAAAGCACAAGACCCGACATTGGCTACTATTGTGATTAAAGATTTTGCGATTTTAAATACAGACTCTTTAAAGTTTACTATGGGTTTGGCTCGAAACGGAAGCACATGGCAACGGTGGGCAAATGCTACATTTCAGTTTAATGTTAAAGGTGTTGCGGCAGAGAACCTTTCAATTACGACAGTGCCCGGTTCCTCACAGTTAAGCCCTTCACTCTATACGGTTACACCGCGTGTTGTGCAGCCGTCATTATTGCCCAATAGTGCTATAACAAAAAATCGTATAAGCATTACCGTAAAAGGTCCCGAAAAATTCGAGGATGCTGTGATTGTCAGCGAGGACACAAATCAAGCTGTGATTATTGGTACATTTATCATAACGGCAAAAAACGGAACCCAGTTCGCAAGTAACACTTCGCTTGAATATCTAAATGATGTCGAATATTATCAGGCACTTGCCTATAAAATCCAAAATGATCAACTGCCCTTTCATATCGCAGACAATAACATAGAAATTAATGCAAATTTGATGAAGTTTATTGGTACAGATCCGTCCGTTGTGCCTGAAACTCGATTAAATTGTAAGGCATCTTTTGCCGAATATCTTGGTAATATGGTGACGAAGGTGACATGGAAAACAACATCTGAATATCTCAATGCCGGTTTTGTCGTTTTTCGTGGTAAAACGGGCTTAGGCGGCGGTCAGGTGAGTTTTGATTCTATCGTCGGCACTTACACAAATCGTTCGGAACTAGTAGGCAAGGGGCAATCTTCCAAAGAGCAAACCTATACATTTATTGATACCGTCAATGATAGAGGTGCAGCATATTGTTACAAAGTTGTCAGCATGAAAGATGCCTCCACAATCAATGTTGATAAAGATGGCAAAGAAATTGCATGTGCATTATGTACGTATGTTCCATTTGCAGTCATTGTTGCGGCAACACCGACAGAGAACCCTTTTCAGACAGAAACGACAATCAAATATCGTTTGGATGATGATGTGATTCTTACGGCGAAAGTATATGACGTGTCGGGGCAATTGGTCGAAACTTTGATTGATTCTAAATATACGATTCGTGGCGAACATGAAGTAAAGTGGATTGCATCGCAGTTTGCAGTTCAAGGTATGTATAATGTTATTCTTATAGCATATCCGGTAAATGATCCGACAATTGAATTATCGCGTGCGGTCGTAAAATTGGAGCTAATGCGCTAATAATTAGGTATTATCTGTATTTTTGTCAGATATTTTCACAAAATTTTGTGATAGAATTGGGTTAAAGATACTATGATTCAAGTATTTAATCAAAATAGTACACGTTTTATCATGATGCTTACGGCATTATGCACTGTCGTGTGCTTATTCCCAAATTCTCTCTTTGCTCAAAGGAAATATTTTTCTAAAGTAGATGATTTTCAAGAGGTCACTGTACTCTCAACCCGAGACACTTTGGTTCGCTTGCGAAAACCCGGCGATATGTGGTTTGGTTTACAAGGTGGCGGATTAGGTAATCTTGCCTTCGGTTCGCTTAATATCAACCCTCTTGGAACTGTCTCATCTTCCAATCGCGTCAATGTAACAAGTGGTAACGGCGAAGGATATTATTTAGGCCTTGTTGCTGAATGGCAAAGACCCGAAAGGTCATTCGGAGCTGCTTTACGTATAAATTTTTTAGACCGTAGAGTTGTTAATGCTGTCGGCAGTGCCAATGCCGGTACGATTACAAGTGGAAATGACACTCTTCTTGCCGGATATAGATATGAATCTTATACAGCTCGTTTGGTCAATGATTATATATCCGTCACGCCGGAGGTACGTTATACTTTACCGGGAACCGGTATCCACTTTTTGGGTGGCGTTGATTTAGATTTCTTATTGTCGGCTTCTTCAGAAACAGCAGGTAACAGAAAAGATGTTGCCGAGATTTCTCATTTCCAAAAAGATCCCACCTATAAGCCCAATAGTTTTCGCTTTGGTGCACACACCGGTGTAGGTGTTGATATCTATTCTGCGAATGTCGGTGGACTTGCACGTTTCAAATTATCCCCCTATGTGACTGTTAATTTTGGTACACCCGTTTCTGCAAGCAATGATTTCTCATGGAATACAATGTTTATCAGAGCCGGATTTTCTGCAAAATTCTCATTTGATAAGACGTATGATACCATTCATGCTTATGATCCTCTGTATGTGCCGCCGCCTGTATTTGTGGCAACAGTACAATGGGATCGAGGTATATCTTCACCGGCAGTGCGCCCCGTCACACGTCTTGAAGTGGCAGGTTTAGAATATAGTCCGGCAGAAGCACCGGGAGTTATAGAAGAAACGGAAGTCCCTATTGTTGCAGCTGCCGATTTAGAAAATTCTGAGCAAAGTGACATTAAAGAAATTGGCACCGAGGAAAAAAGCTCCGATGTAACAAAAGAGCTTTCGGCGCAAATTTCGCCCACACAACCAAAGTTACCGCAAGTAGTTGCAAACAAAGAACGTGTGTTTACATACTCCACGTTTTCTTCTGTTATACCTAACCAAGCTGCTCAACAGTACTTAGATGCTGTTGCCGAATACTTAAAAGCAAATCCGGGAGCCACAGTGCGTATATCGGGACACTCAGATAACAGTGGCACAGCAGCAGAGCAACAGCGTTTTTCTAATGAGAGAGCAGATTTTGCAGTACAATATCTCTTAAGAAAAGGTATAACAAAAAGAAGATTGTTCCCATCAGGTCTTGCGGCACGTCGCTCAATAGCTGATAACAGAACGCCTTTAGGACGACAAAAAAACAGACGTCTCGAAATTGTTGTTGTACCGTAAAATTATCAAAATTTCCTGCCAAAACTGAATCACTTACTAAAGTTTGATGTATTTTTGAAGTGATTTGTTTTTATCATGCTATTCAATTCTTCTATTGTTATTGACTTTTGGAGTTCTTTATGGAATATTTGCCGAATACTATGTGTGTTATTGAAGATAATTTGTCCATTCGTAAGCTATATGTTATCCTCATCAAAAAAGCAGGTTTTGATGTAAAAGAGTTTGAAGAAGGGCTCGCTGCTTTAGAATGGCTTTCACACAATAGTCCTAAACTTGTTGTGTGTGATGATAAATTGCCGGATACGAGCGGACTTGAGATTATTCCTAAAATTCGCGCTTTTGCACATGGTAAAAAAATGCCCGTGATCGCTGTTACGGGGTTTGCTCAAGACGGTGACAAAGAAAGATACTTAACAGCTGGTTTTAACGGCTATCTTTCAAAGCCGATAACAACTTCATCTTTTGTTGAGCAAATCATCGAGATTGCAAACGCAGCGCAGTAATTCTATACCCACATTCACTGATTTCGGAGTTCCTCATTATGAATATGACATACGATTCTGCTATTTCAGCATCTGTACAAGAGAAAAAACATTCCATTTTTCAATTCTCAAAGACCTTTCCAGCCTTAATTGTTTTGATTGTCGGCATCGCTGTCAGTATTTTTATCTGGCGTTTTCTCGGCAATCAGATTCAAAACGATAATCGGGTGGCTTTCGATAAAGCTACTACCTCCGTTGTAAACAGATTAGAGTCGGGTGTGAAGGAGAATGAGCAAATTCTATCTTCCATAAATGGACTTTATGCGAATTCAGTGCAAGTAGTACGAGATATGTTTGAACTTTACGGTTCAATTCCAACACGTTCCAACAATGCTTTACTCAGCGTATGTTATGTTCCCTTCGTAACACAACAAAGCAAAGAGGACTTTATTTATTATGCAAAGTCAGAGCGTTATTATGATTATGCTATTAAACCGGATGGCAATAGAGATATTTATTATCCTATCGAATATATAGTCCCACTTGAAAAAAATATGCACAGAAGCGGATTTGATATTGCCACTAACGTTACGGCAATGTCCGCTATAACAGAGGCAAAAAAAAATAACGGCGCCATTGTCGCCTCTGCATTTTATGATGTAAGACCCGATACAGCCGGTTTCTTGATGATGTTTGCAGTCCATAAAGAAATAAAAGATCAATTAGCTGCCCAGCTTCAAGGAAGTCTTATTGATGGTATTGTTATGCTTGAGTTAAATGCAAAGGTATTTTTTGAACGTAGTATTGGTAATTCGACTCCCGGCGATTCCAATATTGTCTATTCAATAACACAGGATAATTCGAACAAACATATATTTGCTTCAAATAATTTTACACTTTCCGGTACCTACTCACCTTTGTTGATTGACCAAAGAAAAGTAAAAATTGCTGATAAAGAATTGACAATCAATTTTGCAACCGTACCTAATTTTGGTGGAACTTTTCAAGCATATACACCTCTAATGGCTCTTATAGGAGGCATTATCACGAGTTTTGTTGCTGCGGCTTTCTTGCTATCAGTATTAACAAGTCGAGCAAGAGCAGAAGATCTTGCTGAACGTATGACTCGCTCTCAAAGACGTATTGTGGATGCCTCACAAGATATTATCGCCGTTATCGGTCTGGATGGCAAATGGAAATCGCTCAGCCCTGCTGTGCAAGCAATTCTTGGATATTCTCAAGATGAGTTAATTGCATCAGATTTCGGAAATCTCCTGACTACAGATGCCTATTTTCAACAATACAACGGAATCGTTGCCTCTGCAAAAGATGAAGTGGGTACGAGTTTCGAGGGACAAATGAAAAATAAAAAAGGCGATGTTCTGTGGATGAGTTGGAACCTGACTGTGTCTCGAACCGACGGTTTAATTTATGCGATCGGACGTGATATTACTTTGCAAAAAATGGCTGAAGATCAAATTAAAATGAAAAATCGTCAAGTCCAACTTGCAGAACAATCCGCTTTGGAAGTAAGTGAATTTAAGTCACAGTTTATGCGTGAGTTAAGTCATGGATTACGCAATAATCTGACCGGTACATTGGGCTTCTTACAACTTGTTACCGACAAAGTTTATGACACTGAGGATGAAATGCAATCCTATATTGCAAATGCGGAAAACAGTTCTGAACAGCTCTATGTCATGGTAACTGATATTGATGATATTACTGAATCCGTCGGTAGCGATGTGGCTGCCCAAAAACAGCATTTCCAAGCCGATAAAGTGCTTCTCTTGCTAAAAGAAAGTGCTCGTACTAACAAAAAAAAGTTATCTATTGTTCAAGGCGAGGATTCAGCTCCGGCGACTATCTACGGAAAAGAACAATTGGTAACAAATGCAATTAATGAGTTAATTATTGCATTGACCGGTTCAATGAATGAAGCCACCGTTACTGTTAATACTAGACCAAATACCTATGAAAAAGTCGTTGAGGTCGAATTAATGGTAACTCCCAATGATACGGTAGCAGCAATGATAGATCTCTATAAAAAGAATATCAATAATCTTGTTGATATTATCCCTAAAGATCAGAATGAGATAATTTTCCATCTTGGTTTAGCTCGATCTATGGTGCGTCGTTGTGATGGTACTTTACTCGTAGAATCTTTAGGCAAGGGTGAACCGAATATTTGTCAAATTACTTTCCCTATGGGTAAGATTACAAAAAAATAAAGCATATAATACATATATGTAACATTTAACCATTTTTTGTTGAGGTAATTATGAATGAGTATGACAATTCGTTAGCGAATCCTGAATCCCTAGGGATTATAACTGCGCTTGCGGGAGTATATGTGTTGATAGGTGTTGCAATCTTTCTTTTATATATTGCCGGACTTTGGAAAGTTTTTACCAAAGCGGGTAAACCGGGATGGGCTGCATTAATTCCGATTTACAATACTATTGTGTTAATGGAAATAATTGGAAAACCTCTTTGGTGGGTTATTATGTTTTTATTGCCCTGTGTCAATTTTGTATTTGGAATCTTAGCGAATATAGAATTGGCAAAATGTTTTGGCAAAGACGCTTTTTATGGGGTGCTGCTTTCTTTTTTTAGTCCTATTATGATGCCTATCTTGGGATTTGGCGATGCACAATATACACCGCCATCGCAACAGTCAATGTGATAAAACAGATACTACACATTATGCACATCGAAGTTTTGTTCGATGTGCATTTTTTTTCAATAAATTACAAATATATCATACTAAATAGCATGAAAAAAACAGCACTTTCAGCGATTATTATCTTAGGAATATTCACATTTTTGGGTTTTTATCAAAAACCAATGGATAAAAAAGTTGAAATTGGAAAATATTCCGTGACCTTTCCATCATCTTTTTCTGCACCACAAAAGGATACCACTTTTTTCGAGTCAAATTATGGCAAGGCACGATTCATTGCTGCTGTTGCTCAACACAAAAAAGCTGCGTGCATGGCAGGTATCCAGGAGTATAATGATGCTGCATTTGTCGGCGTAAATGAAGGTGATGTATTAGACTCTTTGCAACAACACATTGTCCGTAACATGAGTGGGAAAATATATAGACAATTTAAAGTCAAAAAAAATGGAAAGCTTATGCGTACCACCTATTTTTCGGCATTGGCTCAAGACAGTACAACCACATTCTGGCGTTTCGAACTCTTATTGGATTCACCGAATGTTTATCAAATTGCTTATACCTCAAGTGACAAAAGCAAGATCAATTCAAAAGAAGCAGAGGCATTTTTTAAGTCATTACAAAGCACAAAATAAACTACACTTGTGATCATCAATGAAGAAAATACCAACCATACCTTAAAAGCATTCCATTTACCCGGTGTGCGATTATTGTTGTGTGTGTTTGTTGTTGTACCTTTGGCTTATTTCCTTAATCTTGATGAAACTACTGTTTTTGTTACTCTGCTGTCCGGCTTGCTTGCCGGCATTCTGACAGCACGATTTATTGGGTATGTTCCCGCATTCCTTATTTTATCTGCAACACTTGGCATCTATATCGGAACAAATGCCAGAAGACACCAAATTATAATACCGGAAAAAAAAATAATGCCTATTCAAGCCGGCTTTATCGGTGAAGTTGAATCAATTGTTAAAAGAGACTCAAATTCATTGCGAATACTTTGTGTCGGAAAGTTTGATGCCGAACCATTACCTCCACTCTCCAAAGTGCGAATTATTGCTTCGTTAAAGCAGAGTAATAACCGGTTACAAGGTATAAGACCGGGATCGGTCATCCGTCTATATGGATTGGCAAAGTTCCCGCAAAAACCGACCCTCCCCACTGATTTTGATGAAGAAACATATTGTCAAGGGCTTGATGTTCAAATTATAATGAGTAGCTATGAAGACAATACCTATATTGTAAAGCAAAACTATGGCTGGAGAACAGAATTATATAAAATTTCGGAACATATTATCGAACGAATATATACAATTTTTCCTTCAGAAACCGGCGGACTGATGGCTGCATTGCTCATCGGTGATAAAAGTAAATTAACTTTAGAAACTAAGACAAATTATTCGCTTGCAGGTGCATCTCATGTTCTGGCAGTCAGTGGATTACATATAGGAATTATTGCCATGATGATACTGATACCATTGAGTTTTATCAGTAATAAAAAAATTAAACTTATTATGTTCGTAGTATTGGTCATTATATTTACGCTCGTGACAGGAGTGCAACCTTCGGCTATACGCGCTTCACTGATGTCAATACTGATAATGACGGCATATACTTTTCAAAGAAAACCACAACTCTTAAATATTGTCTGTATAACAGCAGTAATAATCGTATTATTCGATCCGTCTTTTATATTCTCAGTGGGATTTCAGTTGTCTTTTTTTGCTGTCCTTGGTATTGCAATTTTTTATCAACCCATAGTAAAAAAAATCTTTTCTGCGCTTCATCAGGATTATCGGAATTTTTTAGTAAAGTTTCTGGTAGAATCAATTGCGGTTTCCATATCTGCAACATCTTTGGTTGCTCCTTTTGTTGCATGGTATTTTGATGTGTTTTCACTCATTGGAGTCTTTGTGAATATTATAGCCGTACCTTTAACAAGCGCTGCTATGATTTTTGGTTTTATTGCGCTCATGACTTCATATATCAGCATGGCGTTTGCAGATTTTTATGCTGTTTTAGCATCATATCTCATTCAACTTTCCGATGATTTTACACAATCTGCCGCCGTATGGAGTTTCTCGGCAATTCAGGGAAATAATTCATTGACAGCGTCGTTGCTCACTACACTTGTAATGTTATATGTGATATTCTCTCACAATATGCGTATGTTTTTTTTTCGTATTGTAACTTGTTCTGTTATCTGTTGTTGTATCGTGGTGCTTACTGCAAATAATCAAAAAAAACAAGTATGGGAAGTTATTCCCCGCAATGATATGGTTATGACTGTCTTGCCCGTAAATTCAATGCAAAAATTTATTCTGCTGGAGGACAGAAAACCCCATCTCAATCCTCGTAATGATAATGCCTTGATTGATTTTTTGATACATAATAATTCTGATCTGATTATTGGAAAACGCGGTAATTGTTCGGAATGGATTACAGTAAAAGTGGCAGAAAAAAGAAAAGTACAAATATTCTCCGTACCTGATTCTTTGTATTATCACATACAAGAACGAATTGGAATAACACAGACTTACTCCGTCATTGAAACAAAACAAGGTGAAATATGATATGCCAAATCCAGACAAATAATAAGAATGTGCGATTCGACACAGATGTATATCATCATATTTCATTAGGGTTACGCAATGGTGATGATAATCCTGATTGTTTCTATTTACCGAATCCCGTATTTAGTCCTTTCAGAGCTGGAAATTTTGTAGGTTCTACTCAAGAAGGAGGAAATTGTAATTGTTATACTCTCACAATATCACCTCACGGTAATGGAACACATACGGAATGTATAGGTCATATTGTAACCGGTTTTACCATACATCAATGTTTGAAAACAATTATCAGCTTTGCAACGTTAATTTCTGTTACACCCACTGTAATGTCTGATAATGATTATGTTATTACGAAAGACAGTATCGAATCAAAAATACAAGACACAGAATGTGAATCTTTAATAATACGAACCTTGCCTAATCCGGATGTTAAAAAGAAAATGTCATATAGTGGAAAAAATCCGCCGTATTTTTCGGCTGATGCTCTAAAAATTTGCGTTGAGAAAAATATTGAACATTTACTTGTAGATATTCCTTCCGTAGATAGAGAAGAGGACGGAGGAGCTCTTGCTGCGCATAAAGCATTTTGGAATTATCCTCATGCTCCGCGAAATTTTGCAACAATTACGGAATTGATTTATGTTCCTGACAATATTCTCGACG
>JAYRWZ010000378.1:0-4968 GCA_041917875.1 Chloroflexota bacterium
GTTTTTCCATGATAAAATTTAGAGTATTTTTTTTGTAGCGAAAGGGAAATAATTGTTCGCCTATGTGGGAATGTTTTTTGTGAAAGTAAGGGTGATAATAAATATAGTTAAGAAAACCATCAAACTCTATTGTTGTTATGTCATTACATTGTAGTTTTGTAAAAAATGAATCTGAAGATAGTCCGATTCATGTTTGTATTCGTGTTAAGAGAATAGATTCATTAACCCGCTGATGTATGAACATTATTACACATATATTATTCTTTATACTATTATTCTCATACTTGGGTTGTTCTTCGATTCAGAAAAGATATTATCCGGTTTATAGAGAAAAAACAGGTATGGGAAATAACAATTGGAATATGATAGACAATCGAGAATTCCAGTGTAATGAAGGCAATACTGAAATACGAATATTGATAGGAGATCCATCTGTAAATATTTTTTGGGGACCTGTTTTAGTTCCTCTTTTTCCGGGATTTAGATGGGAAGGTAAAAGGGGAATACATATTATTCTGCGATCTGAAACTATGTTCAATATTGATAGTGTATTAAGTTGTATTACATTTCGCCATGATGATAGCATACAATATACACCAATAAGTCTGTGGACAGATTTATCAAAAGAAAATTCTGATAGTCCAAATTCTATTTACCGATGTTATTTGTCTTATAACATTGATGTGTATTATCCTAAAAAATTAACAATTACGTTTCATAATTATAGTTTTCCGTTCATAAACATGCCTTGTGAAAGAAACTTTGAACTATTTTCTGATTATGAAATTAGATATGTTCCTTTTGAATTTCCAACTCATTGATTGAATCCAAATGTATCTAAAAAGTATTAGAATATCATAATGTAGGAAGAGAAATTTTGAAGAAAAAGAAAGATTCTTGCATGATTAAGCCAACGATTCACTATTTAAATTCATTAATTCATTCGCTCTGATAATTCTTGATAAATTGACGGCGTACAAGCTATAATACTGTCGTTGCCAAGTTGATATTCATTGCCTTCATAATTCATAACAACACCACCGGCTTCTTTTACCAATAAAATCCCAGCTGCGACATCCCATGGACTAAGACCAATTTCCCAAAATCCATCAAATCGCCCTGCTGCAGTATAAGCCAAATCAAGTGCAGCGCTGCCAAGTCTACGCACAGGCACACCACTTCTGACGATTGAAAGAAAGTGTTCTCCCCAATTTCTACCATGCCGTGCAATATTATAAGGAAAACCAGTCACAAGAAATGATCTGCTAAAATCAGAAATATTAGAAACTTGAATGGGAGCAGAATTAAAAAAGGCACCACCATTTTTTGTAGCAGTAAATGATTCCCGCAATAATGGCTGATATATGATTCCACATAGAATTTCTTTTTTATATTCAGCAGCAATACTGATAGCAAATATAGGAATACCATGAGCAAAATTGACGGTACCATCTAATGGATCAATAATCCAGCGTAAATCAGAATTCGACGTAGTAAGTCCACTTTCCTCAGCAAGAAAATCACTTTCAGGAAACTGAGATTTAAGATATTCAATAATGGCAATTTCTGATTTTTTATCAAACTCAGTTACTAAATCATTCTTTTCTGACTTGGACTCTATGATAAAATTGGTGCCATACCCGTTTCGTAAAATATCACCGGCAATCTCAGCCGCGTTTATTGCTGCACTAAGCAGTTCTTGATAATTATACATAATACTGCGGTGGTTATTTAATTGAAAAATTTAACTGTTATCCCCATAATCTGTAGAATAGCTGTTGCGTTCATAGTGATAACTCGGATGTGAAGCATAATAATCATGCACATCAGGAATAAAATTACCGTCCAAACGCCCGTCGGTCATGATATCCCACCATAAAAACTCCTCAATGAAAGACGGTCTGCTATAGTCACTAAATGAATAAATCGTATCTCCTGTACGACGATACTTGTGTAATCTTCTTTCATATACTTCTTCGTTCCGATTAAATTTTCGAGAAAATTGTTCGGCATTCCAACGTTTATTCCTGAAGCGATACATATCATTTTCATAGCGTTGTTTTTCAATTCTTAGATTGTGAATTTTTTCTTGGAATTGACGAATTTCTGATTGCACTTTTTCACGAACCTGTTCAATATAAGTACTTTGATGTCGCAATCCGTCCAAACATGCATATTGCTCCATAAGAATTGAGTTGTTTTGAAACACCTCGGCAATTTTTTGTTTCGAATTTGACGTGAGAAAAACTTCGACTGCCATTCTAACACGTTCATTGTATCGTTGATCAATGTTGTTGAGCTGAAGAGTAGCTTGTCCATGAGATTCAATAAGCGATATAATCTCATTTTTCTGCTTAGTCAATTCTTCGAGAGTTTCTCCGATAGTTTCATAACGATCTTTCGATTCTCTATATAATGACAATGCTTCTGTAAAAGAAGATACCTGCAATTTTTCACAAATAATATCGGCATATTTCCAATCTTGAAGAAATTCAGAGTTAAAAAACCGAAAAAAACCTGTATGAGGATATGATGAGGTTCCATAGCCTCGGCGCAATAGTCCGTCAAAACGCAATGTTGATTCACATACTTTCACAATCGATGACGCTTTTTCGTAAATGGGCAAAAGTTCGGATTCTTGTTGTGTGATAATACCTGATTGTGGATTGAGAAAAGCATCACGTTGTTGATAAAGTTTGTTGTTCTCAATAGTAGTAATTGTAACACTTAAACTATCTTTTTCATGTTCTTTGCTATCGAAAAGTGAAAGCAGTGTCGAGTTTGCAATTAACACGGATAATGCAGATAAACCGGATTGTGAAAATTCAGGCAGTAAAGCTTTTGTAATCTGATTAAGCACTTCATGGAAGCGTTGTGCCAAGTCAGCGATTTTTTTCTCATGGTCGGCGGATAATTCAGCAAGATTGTTTTTCTGCACTTCAAAAAATGAAATTTGTTGATTTGCTTCATGAATAAATTCACGAATAGAATATTGAGCCATATCACTACCTCACATATAAAAGCTATTCACAATAAATATACTGTTAGAGTTTACCGAAAATATTCAAAAATTTCATTTTCCATACCAAAAAAACAGCTTCTCGAACAATAGAACGATTCATCTTGGAAACACCGCTGCGTCGGTCATTAAAAATAATGGGTATTTCTTTGATGCGTGCACCCGATGTCCAAAGGCGATAATTCATCTCAATTTGGAATGCATAGCCATTAGAATGGATTTTAGAAAAATCAATTTTTGAGAGTGCGCTTGTACGAAAACACTTAAAACCACCTGTAGCGTCCATTATTGGCATGCCGGTAATAATTCGTGTGTATATGTTTGCTGAATAGCTGAGAATTAACCGAGAAAGGGGCCAATTAACAACATTCACTCCATTAGAATAACGTGAACCGATTACTAAATCATAGTGTTCAATTTCAGCTAAAAAACGGCGAATATCGTTAGGGTCATGTGAAAAATCGGCATCCATCTCCATAATAATATCATAACCCAAAGACATGACATATTCAAAACCTTGGCAATATGCTGTACCGAGTCCCATTTTTCCCGGTCTTTCCATCAGTAGGATGCGATCATTGGTTAATTGCATGTTTTTGACAGCATCCGCTGTACCGTCCGGTGAATTATCATCAACTATGAGAACATGCACACGCTCATCGGCATCTAATACTGCATTGACAATACCATGAATATTATCAATTTCATTGTAAGTAGGTATGACAACAATGGGCTTCATAATAATCGAATAAAGTTGTTATATGTTTGTTTATGCTTGTCCATGTCCGGATATGACAGTATAAACAGTTCTAAAAATAATTTCAATATCTAATTTTACGGACAAATTTTCAATATAATAAAAGTCATAACGCAAGCGTCGCTGCATTTCGGCAAGAGACTCCTCATAAGCACGAGACTTTATTTGCCACCAGCCGGTGATGCCGGGTCTTACCATATGGCGACGTGAATAAATCGGCAAAAGTGATATGTACTTTTCTACGATTGAGGGCTGTTCAGGTCTTGGTCCCACCACACTCATATCACCTATGATAACATTCCACATTTGAGGAACTTCATCTAAATGAGTTTTTCGTATAAATTTACCGAACTTTGTCACCCGAGGATCATTTTTTGAAGTCCATATCCCAAATTGCTGTTGACTTGCGCCATGTGCCATAGAGCGAAATTTATAGATACGAAATATCTTTCCATTCTTTCCGACTCTGTTTTGCGTATAAAATACAGGGCCCGGGCTGTCTAATTTTACACCAATGGCTAAACAAATCCATAATGGTAACCCGAGTAAGATAAATAAAGAGGCAAAAATTAAATCTAAGGTTCTTTTAAGAAATGATTGCCATGGCGTTAGTATCTGTGCTTGAATTTCGATAAGTTGCGAAGAAAAAATCGGCAAAGTTTTTACTCTACCCGTAAAAATATCATATAGATCGGGCTTAATTTTCACGTTGATACCTCGACTTCCACATAGTGCAGCAATTTCCAATAACTGCGGGTGAGGGGGATTTTCCCAAGAAATTAACAGTGATTCTGTCGAAACATGAGTAATAACTTGTGAAAAGTCAGAAATATATCCAATAATTGGTAATGTGCTTTTTGTAAGCCATTCTGAAGAGTCTTTTTCATCGGTCAATATGACACCTTGAACTTCATAGCCCCAAGCCGGATTTTCTCGTATAGAAGTAAGTAGTTCGGATAAACTGTCGCTGTCACCTAATAATACTGTTGGTATAGTGATGGTTTTATTTTTACGAAGAGTCCTTTGAACTAATCTGACAAATAATCGAGCTGAACCTATGAAGAAAACAAGAATTAACCAAAATATGAAAAATTTGAGCCGGATTCTTTCGATATCAGAATCAAATACGATAATAGAGTATAATGCTAAACAACCAATAAATGTTGTTCGTATCGAACGAAACAGTTCATCA
>JAYRWZ010000379.1:0-6591 GCA_041917875.1 Chloroflexota bacterium
AATTGCATCACTGAAAAAGCAAGAGTTGTCGGTTGCACAATTCGAGAAAGCATATAATTCTGTGACGGAGAAAGCATGTATTTGCACGGGATTATCTGCTTCGGCATATATAGAATATGATTTTGATACATCAGTGGATGGTAAGGGTGTGTCTATTTGTCCGGGTCCGAATATCGCTTATTTTTCCGATATTATGCGCCTTGAGGATATTACGGATCATATTTACGGGCGTGCGAATTGGATGAAGCGCACTGACCGTCCTCATCTGTTTATCAAGGAATTGCAGCTGTATATAGATTATTATGAAAATCTGATACAAGATACGATAGAAGATTTTTCGATAAAAAAACAAAAATATAATCTTAATTTTGCAGATACCCTTGCAAAGGGAATAGAATATTATCAGTCGCTTTTTCAAAGTAATATGCCATACTTTCATACTATGCGAGAATCGGTAATCCAGCAACTGGCACAATTATCCGATACTTTGGAAAAGTTGCGAATGCGTGCAGGTGAGACTTCTCACTGTATAGTATAATTTTTTTTCTGAAAGTAAATTTTTTCAATAATACAGTTTTTTTTATGGCTACGGACACAGTAATCACTCCTTCGACAAAGAAGTATATCCGAATAGAAATTGAGGATCAAGGACCCGGTATTACCGAAGCGGATATGAAAAAGCTCTTTGGAAAGTTTGCCAGATTATCGGCACAGCCAACGGGCGGAGAACATTCCACGGGCTTAGGGCTTTCGATTGTAAAAAAATTGGTTGAGGCGATGAATGGACGCGTATGGTGCGAATCGGAACCGGGAAAAGGAGCGAAATTTATCGTTGAATTACCTGCTGTGGTTTCAGATGACCAAACCCTGTCAATGAATAGATGATTGTTGCTTCCATTCACGATACCCAAGGTATGCCATAACAGTAAGAATGATAAAAAGTATGACAAAACTGTAATATCCTTTGAACCAATAGATAAGGCAATACGCGGAGTCTGCAATTATCCACCAGAGCCAGTTTTCTATTTTCTTTTTTGCTTGAAGTATTTGGGCGGTTACGCTCATTGCGAAACAAAGAGAATCATAATAGGGGATATCGGCATCGCTGTATGTATCCAAAAATATACCGACAAGAGCTCCCATAGACACTGTGGACAAAAGTGCGATACCCCAACCCTGCGTATTGAGTGTTGTTATGCCTCGTCCCGGCTTTGACATGCTTTGGGAATGCCACCATTGCCATGCCCCATAAAGTGAAGCAGCAAGATATATCACCTGAAGAGCCGTGTCTGCATACAGTTTACCACGATAGGTGACAATGCCAAAAAGTATTGTGCTGGCACTGAGAGCAGCCCAACACCACATTGAGCGACGTATGGTAAGCCAGACCCCCACCAATGCCAATATGGAACTTATGACTTCTTCAATCGAGAGTGAAGTGAACATCTTCAGACAAAAAAAAAGCCCCGTAAACGCATATCGTAAACGAGGTTGTACATATTTTGATAACTGTGAATCGTTATGGTACGCCCGAGTGGATTCGAACCACTGGCCCACAGCTTAGAAGGCTGTTGCTCTATCCGACTGAGCTACGGGCGCATCATTATGTACGAAAATACATCTGCAAAATTAACATGGTTTCCATCCTTGACAATACTTTTTGCTCAATTTTTTTAGATGGTATTGTTATTTCGAGAGAATAATGAATTCTGTTCTTCTGTTTAATGACTTGCCTTCTTCGGTAGAATTGTCCGCTATAGGCACTGTTTCGCCATAACCGATTGCCGTTATTTTTTCGGCATGTATGCCACGTTTTGTCAATTCTTGTTTGACGGCATCCGCGCGCTTTTGTGAAAGTTTTTTATTATAGTCCGGATCTTTGGTCTTATTGCTGTTATCGGTGTGGCCGCGCACTTGAATTTTCATATTTGGCAGAACTTTCATTAACGTGGTGATATTGTCTAAAGCCGGTTTTGATTCGGGTTTTATGGTGGCTTTGTCGGTATCGAAATAGACATTTAACAGAGCTATGGATCCAACATCGGGAGTATTATCGTACGTAAACTCAGTGGTGACGGGTTTGCTGTTGGGGGGACAAATACGCATAGTAAGTTTATGTATGCCATAATCCGGCGGTGTAAATTCAAGCACATAATAGTTACGCAAGCGGCGGTATATATCATCGAAAGCATCATCAAACTCTTCCGTGCCGTAAATGCGGGTATAAGACCCCCCTGTGGCAACCGCTATATCGCGCAAATAGGATTCATTTACTCCATAGCCAAAATCTACGGCGCATACGGCAATGCCATTGCGTTTAGCAAAAGCCAATGCGGAATCCTTGGATATTTTCGATGAGTTATCAGAGCCGTCGGTAAAAACGATCACGGCTTTTTTTACATATCCTTTGGAGGTCATCAATTCTTTTACGCCGGAAGCAATACCGTCGGCTATGGCGGTATATCCACCAAACCCTATCAGCCCATTTTTTCGCAAACGGCCCATAAGTTCAGTTTTTGAAGTCGTGAGTTGCGATTCTGTGACTGTTTTGTCGTCATATTTTACCAAGCATACTGCGTCCTCATCCTTTTTTTTGTTGATGATTATCTCGGCAGCTTCCTGAATTTTGCGCGCTCGTTCGTCACCCATAGAACCACTGTGATCCATGACTATAGCCAAAGCGTGCGGTTCTGTGTCTTTGAGTGTTTTTTCACTGATCTTGAATTTCATGGGACGTTTATTGCCTTCAAATTCATCGGTAACTTCACACCACACCGAAGAAAATTTTTTGTCTGCGGCTCCTGTATAATATGTGCCTAAAGAATCCACGATATGAGCATATATTCGGACTTTGCTTGGATCTGACGCATCCACACGAGTCACGGGATTGCCTGAAACAGTGCTATTTGTGCCAAAAGTTTGTGTGGAACGAATAAAAGAGGGTTTGTATCCGGCAGGCGCAGGTTTGTCATTCGGGTCGGAGTTCTCCTTGTAGGAAGAGTTCGAATTCGGAACACATGACCAGATGACAACACATAGTGTTATTACCGAAAAGTAGAAAAAATGCTTGTTCATAAAACAATCGAAAAGTGATAAAGTACACAATACACGGTATTTTTGCGGTAAAATTACTATAAAAAATCTATTATGCCGCAACGAAGACTACATGCAGTGCGAATATCTGCAAAGGAAAGCACCGGCTCAAAATCTGTGGAAACGCAAAAGCAAACGATAACGAGAAAGCGTTTTTGGATTGGGCTTATGATTGGCACGGTTGTCATGATATTTGTACTTTTTAGTCGCTACGGCGTTATGACTCATATATCTTTACGATCCGAGAGTGCAGAATTAGAGCAGAAAGTTACCGTATTGCGCAAGCATAATGATTCATTGCGAAAAGTTATTGCCACATTGCAGCGCGATACTGTTGAAATTGAAAGAATTGCAAGGGAGCATTATGGCTTGATTAAACCCGGAGAAACGGTCTATATACTTGAAAAAAAATAGTATATACGTAGATGGTGATTTTTTCCCTTCCGTATCGGTCGGATCATTGTTGTCTTGTGCATAGTGTATAAAACCATTGTACGGTGACATTGTCGTTGATGGATGCAATCTGCTGAATACAGGCGTTTCACACGAAGGGTTATGAACTTCTTTCTTCTTGAAATCATTCGACATACGGTGACAATTACTGTTTCTACGGCGGGGTGTGTAAAGCAGATATGGGACTAAAAAGAACAATTATCATTGAGTTGGTAGAAATCAGTTCGTAATTTTGCGGAACGTATGTATGTTACACAATCGTTATCATTCATTCAATGGAAACACAATATCGCGTCTTACTGTATTATAAGTTTGTTCCTGTGGATAATCATGAACAACTTGCCGCCGAACACTTAGAATACTGCAAAAATTTGGGCGTACTCGGCAGAATCTTATTAGCACCGGAAGGGATTAACGGTACTTTGTCCGGCACTTTTGAGCAAACGGAAGCATATATGAATTACTTGCGTTCCGATCCGCGTTTTGCCGATACAGAATTTAAGATAGACATTGTTGATGCGCAACCATTTCACAAAATTTTTGTGAGAGCTAAAGCAGAATTAGTAACATTTCGTTTGGAAGATGATGTGAAGCCCTATGAGATGACCGGGAAATATCTCAATGCCGAAGAGTTCTATAAAGCTTTGAAAGAAGAAGAGGTTATTGTCATAGACGGTCGAACGGATTATGAGTACGAGGTAGGGCATTTTCATAATGCAATCTGTCCGCCAGTGGCATCGTTTCGTGAATTTCCGGAGTGGATACGTTCCGAATTCGGTGATAAAAAACATAAAAAGATACTGACGTATTGTACAGGGGGCATACGTTGCGAAAAATTGACCGCCTTTATGGTAAAAGAAGGATTTACCGATGTTTATCAGCTTGAAGGTGGCATTGTTAAGTATGGCAAAGATGAAAAAGTGCGCGGTGCTTTGTGGGAAGGCTTGTGTTATGTTTTTGACGAGCGCATCACAGTGCCGATAAATCACACCGATGAAGGCAATATTGTTGTCGGCAGATGTTTCCATTGTGGAGCAAAGACCGATACATATATCAATTGTGCGAATATGTATTGCAACAGGCAACATTTAACATGTGAGAAATGTCTTCTTGACCATGAACATTGTTGTTCCGACACTTGTAAAGAGTCAGACCACAAGAAAAAGGAGTATGTGGACTATGTCTCGGATTTGAGGAATAAGGCTGTGACAGCATAAAAAAAGCGGAAGATTCTGAATGAATCTTCCGCTTTTTTGTTTTGTAGCGGGGCTAGGACTTGAACCTAGAACCTTCGGGTTATGAGCCCGACGAGCTACCAATTGCTCCACCCCGCGATTATTTGTGAGGCAAAATTACGAAAAAAAAACATACAGACCATGACAATTGTCGGAATAGTTTTGTGGACAGGAAATCGGCTTAATAGGTCAAGATATGATAACGCATTGAGTTATTGACTGATAGTCATATTGAGCTTGGCTTGATGTTTTCATCGTCTTTCGTATTATGGAAAGAATAAAATGTGTATTTTTGCAACCCTTGACTCTAACGAGTATCATTTCGACTACAGTCAAGGCGGATGTCGCTCCTTTGTGCGACGCATAAGAGTTAACACATTTTTTAGTTCACGCATTAGTTACTAATCGTTATGTCAGAAGAAATCACGATCACCGAAGGTATGCCGGCGGAACAACCCGTTCAGGCAGAAACAACAACGGAAACAGTTCCAGTCGTTGAAGAGCAAGTAGTAGTGGAAGCAGCAGCTGCCGAACAAGCAGTAGTGCCTTCGCAAGAAACTGCAACAGAAAGTGCAAATCCGGTTGTAATCGCAATCCCAACCCCGGAAGAAGCCGCTGCTGCCGAAGCTGCACGTATTGCAGCAAAAGAAGAACGCGAGCGCAAAAGAGCAGAAGAACAAGCTCGTCGCCAAAAAGAGCAAGAAGAACGTGCCGCCGCACGCCAAAAAGAGCAAGAAGAACGTGCAGCAATATTTGCCGAAATTGAACAAATTAAAGCAAATAATGCAACTCTCATCGTGAAAGTGCTTGAAAAAGTTAAAGGCGGGCTTCGCGTAGATTATAAAGGATTGCGTCTTTTCTTGCCTACTTCCCACACTACGTTAAAACGGATTTCTGATGATGCAGATTTGGCAGGGCTTATAGGTACAGATGTCACCGTACATGTTATTGATGCCAAATTAGATGAACAGGGACGTACTGCTGTGGTAGTTTCCCGCAAAAAAATCATAGAAGAAGAATTTTATGCACTCATTAAGCCCGGAGATACCGTTACCGGAACAGTATCCGCTGTTTCCGCTTTTGGTGTATTCTTGGAATTTAATGGTATGGAAGGTCTCATCCATGTTTCCCGTTTATCTCAGCAAAGAATAGCAGATCCCGCTACTGCATATAAACGTGGCGACACATTGGAAGCCAAAGTTATTTCGGTAGATAAAGAAAAAAATCGCATTTCTCTCAGTCGTCGTGAATTTGAACCTTCGCCATGGGAAGGTGTCACAGAAAAATTCCCGGTGGGTCTTCGTGTGAATGGTAAAGTCAAGCGTCTCACAGACTTCGGAGCATACATTGAAATAGCTCCCGGTATTGAAGGATTGTTGCGCAATGCTGATATCACGTGGGCGAGACGTATTGCACATCCGTCCGAAGTGCTTACTGCCGGTCAGGAAATTATGCTCCAAATTCTTGCTACTGATGAAGCAAAAAAACGACTTACACTTGGCTATAAACAAACATTGCCTAATCCTTGGACAACTGTTACAACTACATATCCAGTTGGAACGGAAATTCAAGTAACTTTATCGCAAAACACACCCAAAGGTTTGGTGGTTCGCGTAAGTGAAGAATTAGAAGGATTTATGCCACGTGGAAGAATGGGTGGATTCGCTTCTAAACTTTCTTCACTCGTTCCCGGAGATACTATCGAAGCTGTTGTCATTGACGTTGATGGTGCTGATGAAACATTTATCCTTGCTCCCAAAGATACTTCATATCCCGAAGGAGAAGCACCACCCGCAGCTCGCGAACCAAG
>JAYRWZ010000380.1:0-2102 GCA_041917875.1 Chloroflexota bacterium
AATCAGAATATTAGCATCCACAGCCATACCGATTGTTAAGATGATACCACCAATACCCGGCAATGTTAAAGTACCGTTTAAAGCGGCAAGTCCTGCTATAATTAACACAACGTTGATGACAACGGCAAGATTGGCAATCAAACCACCTGTGCGATAATAGAGTACCATAAATGCAATTACTAAAAGGACAGCGAATAGACTTGCATTAACACCGGATTGAATATTGTCTTCACCAAGCGATGGTCCAACTACGCGTTCTTCTATGATTTTAACAGGTGCTTTAAGCGCGCCTGCTTTGAGAATGACAGAAAGTAAATTAGCTTCTTTGGCATCTGCCATACCTGAAATTTGAGAACTGCCATTAGGTATCTTATTTTGTACTACCGGAGCTGAATAGACTTGGTCGTCCAAAACAATAGCAACTTGTTTTTTGATATTTGCGCCGGTGATTGCTGCCCAACGTTCAGCACCATCAACATCCATTTGCATGGAGACCACCGGACGATTGTCCATAGGATCAAAGGTCGGTATAGCATCTGTGATGACATCGCCGGTTAATTCGGCTTCGCGTTTTACACAAAATACTTGGTATGTGGGATCCATAGACTTTTCAGTGGAGTTCTCCGGTTTTGCTGCACGTACTAATTGCAAATCAGCCGGCATTATACTTTTTAGACGATCAGAAGCCAACAACTCCATCAATTTATCAAATCCTGATCTTGTTGTAAAGAACAAATAATCGCCATCCGGAATATTGCCTGTCACAAAGAAGCCGCCTTGACTGGCTGCATCAATATATTGATTGCCATTTTTGAACATAACCTGCAATAATGTTGAAACTTTGTGATCCGCCTGATAAGCTTTTGCCTGTTGATCTTTCGGCAATTTTGCATAAGGATTGGTCGTGTCGGCAGCGGCTTGGGCTTTTGCAGTAGAATCCGCTTTTGTGGAGTCTGACTTTGCAACAGTAGTTGTATCCGTTTTTGTAGTGTCTTTAATAGCTTCGGCAACATTTTTGGGAGCCAATGCTTTGTCTGCCGCATACAATGCCTTGACAATATCTTGATTATTACGAACTAATTTAAACTCGAGACGAGCAGTTCCTGATAAGAGCTCACGCATTTCCTTTTCATTGGAAACACCTGGCAATTCAAGCACAATGCGTCGCGCACCTTGTTTTTGAATGGAGACTTCCGAAACACCGAACTTATCCACACGCTGACGCATAACTTCCATTGCTTGATTGACAGCATCATCAATATCGCGTTTGAGTTTGTCAATGATGGTTGCATCGGATATTTCTTTGCTGTCCCCAATGTCAAAATATGAAATCAAAGAGCGACCTTTGGGTTCGGCTATGGCTTTGAAATTGCGAAGAAATGCTTCCAATACATTGTCATCCGTGCTTTCAGTTTCGGATTTTGTTTTGGCGATAACATCAGCAAATGTTTCATCAACCGATTCACGCAATGCGGACTCTTCGATGAGCTTCACAATGTCCACCTCAAGCATGACATACATACCGCCTTGCAAATCAAGCCCGAGCTTTACACTGCTGTTTTTTGCATTACGATAGCTTTCGCCATTATCGCGCATGAAATTATTGATACGAACAGTATCTTTACTTGCTTCGGCGGCTGCTTTTTCTTTGCCGAGTTGATATGACCTAAATGTGGGGGCAAGCAATATGCCGGCAATCACAAGTGGTGCAAAAATAATGAGATAACGAGACCACGTCTGTTTCACGCAGATGCCTCCAAACGATGACTTAAACTTAATTATATTTCAATGTTGAGCTAGTAACAAAACGGTTTTTTTCTGGGGAAGCATAATCATACCTCCGAAAACCGAGTTCTTGTATCAGCAAAATATTAACACAAAAAAGGAGGGAACTTCTGCATAATGCAAAAAACCCTCCGGATCTGTGGGCGAACGACGGGGCTTGAACCCGCGACATGCGGAACCACAATCCGCTGCTCTACCTACTGAGCTACGTTCGCCATAGCTTTAACAAGGTCGCAAAAATAGGAAAAGATAATGAAACTTCTATATAATAATGAGAAAATTTATTTTCTCGACGAAAAGAAGTTTACAATAGCAAC
>JAYRWZ010000381.1:0-8017 GCA_041917875.1 Chloroflexota bacterium
ACGGTTCCATTGGGATTACGAAGTGTGACTTCAAATCTCTGCTTACCTGTAATATTTCCCCAAGAGATAGAAGGAAGTACGACGGTATCTGTTTGGAGAAAAGATAAATTGCCTTTCCAGTTAAACGTTGATTTTACACCACCTTTCACACCATATTCGATTGCAACTGTTGTCAGAGGGTTGGTTCCTTTATTTTTAATGACAATTTTCGGATTATTACAAATAGGATTCATCCGACTGTAAAATTCCCAGTCATTCGGTTGAACAATGTCTTCTACGGAGCAATCGGTCTTGAAATTTGGTGCAGTATATGTGATTAACTGAGAAGCCACAACATAATTGCCAAATGCACCGCGCGAGTCATACGCCTGCATACCATAATCTAACACATTATTTTCACCACTCTTTATAAATGGAGTAATATCAAAATCCTGTGTTGGCACTTCAGCTCCCGGACACCATCCCGCTCTGTCTAAAGTCCATGTACCACCTTGGGGATATACAGGGTTTGTGGCACATTCATTCCAAAGCATCCATTCAAACTTTTTATCATTGACGGTAACGAAATGTTTTTTGGGACAAAACTCTGCACAATTTGTTCCTTTATCATCTGCAAAGCCGTGACCGCTGACACGAATCTTAATTCTGTGTTCATACTGAGTATTACCATTACCCGATTTTGTTAACACCTTATCAATGGGCAAAAATTCTTTATTATCGGCTATAGAACCATGCGATCTGTCACCATTCCATAAATTATTGATAGCGACAACGTCGCGTGGAGGAGTACCTTTGATAAAAAGAAATTTAAGGTCCAGTAATTCTTGAGTATTTCCTGCATACAGCCTTACAAAATCGTGAAGTAATGGCTCATAATCCGTAACATCATAGACCCAACGAAAGCCTTTCGGGCCTAAATCTAAGCCAATACCATACGGTGTGATGTATCTCCAAATTTCATAGTTTACTATAGGACTGTACCAAACCTTCGTAGTTTTAGTAATCTCTTTATCGGCAGCATTATATGTCGAATCGATTTTTTTGCCGTTTATGTCATAGGTATAACTGTAGGAGTCTGCGGCATAAACGGTGAGAGTATCGGTCGCTACTGTTGGATAATTAGCAATATTCTCCCTGATTATTTTTCCGTTTGCCGGATTATTGAACAAAACTAAAGAAACTCTTTTTGCAGGTATCGTGTCTTTTTCGACAAAATTATCTTTGGAAATTGTTGGCAAAGTCCCATTATAAAGAACTACCGAAGGCATATTTTTAGCTTCTTCTCCTGTAATAATAGCTGTTGGTGCAATAATATCGGAAAATAGTAAGCCGGTTTTTTCTGCATTTACGGGATAAGGCATACCAAAGAGTGTAGCTTTGACGGGTGAAGAATTATCAGACAGAGTTGTTATATCATTATTCTTCACATTATCAAAGCTATATCTGATAACTAAAGAATTTAATGCAGATTCTTTGGGGTATTGCATAATTTGTGCAATCTGTAATTCCGTGAGTTCTTTGTTATAGACACAAAATTCATCCATCATACCGGTAAATGAACCATCAACGCCAGAGCCGATTTTAAAGTCGCTTATTGTCCCCAGAACTCTTTTTTTATCCGTTCCGGAATGCCAAAGTTTACCGTTAAGATATATTTTCATTGAGCCGGTAGCAGTATTTTTTGTAAATGCCCAGTGATTCCATTGTGATTTAATCGAATTATCATCCGTAGCTTTTTCAATTCTGTCATAACCGCTTGCATTGCCTGCATCCCAATATACAGTTTTATTTCCCCAGGGAACATGTGCATTGACGATGCGTTCGCCCTTAGGTCCGCGAGCTTCGAAAGTATTATGATTTTGAGGTTGATTGGTGCTTCCATAATGCCAAAACATTATTGTAACTTCATTAGAAAGTGAGGAAAAAGCACCGGCAGGTACACTAATATTATCTCCGCGATTAAACATCATGGCTTTGTTGTGGGTGGGAAACACCTTGAAAGCATCACGCATTGTTTTGATTGTACCAAATTCGATTGCATTGGCGGGCATCGTTGAATTTGTCATTACATCAAACACTAAGGCACTTTCACCATCCCAAGCCAACGGTGATGAAGAGGGAACAAAGTGCTGGATTTTATCGGTCATTGCGAGCATTGGTATGTATTCTTTAGACATGTGTGGCATGGAAGTAATAACGGGTTGTGCACCATCTTTAGCCAAGCCGACGCGAATGGGATACTTTGAAAAAACTGACCAATCGGTACCACTTTTCAAGACAATGCCGATTGCATCAATATTGCCTTTCGTAAATCCCATTGCTTTAACTTCCGAGCCGGTATAAACAAACCTGTAGCGGTGTGATGCAACTGCTGAGTATGATACATTTCCCGCGATTTCTGCCGCGGATGATTTCAGAGCGCTGAGAGAAACCGCCTTTGCTGTGGAGTATTGTTTCATCATGAACGATGGTTGTGCAGTGTTCGAGTATTTGAACACATCGGGGGAGCTGCCGTCGGAAAGTCGAAAATTAGGGTGAGTAAGTCGTGTCGAATCAAATCGTGCACTGGAATCGCGTATTCCCGTATAGGTCAGGTAGTCCCATTCACCACAATTATACTTGTCCCATGGAGTTTTGGGGTCACATTTGAGTGTGTACCACATCAAAACTTTCTCATATTTTTCTCCGCGGGGTGGAAACTTGAAAGTTGCTTCTCGTGTAAATATTGAGTCGAACGTAAACGTCTGCACCCACGTCGTGTCTCTGTTGCCTGCTTTAGCTTCATTGCTAATACCTTGAAAAATAATTAGTAACGCAAAAGCCCATCGAGCGAATTTGTAGAAAGTAACCATAATTGTATTTATAAGATTGAATTGATAATGTCCGCAAACCTCTAAATTAAGAAAAGTGAAGAATGTTTCATCATTTTGCTCTTGAAAAATGTCTAAACCATTGTTACGAGTTTTGTCGGTATTTTTGTATAAATTTTATCAAACTATATAACAGGAGCAACCTGAATGAAGGTATTTGTCATCGCAATTCTTTGCGGTAGTTTTTTCGCCATGCAAGCATGTTCACAACAAAAAAGTGGGAAAGATCGCGCCGTCGCTCTCAAAGATTTCAAAGATTCTTTGAGCTACAGTATAGGTATGCAGATAGGTTCAAACCTTTCTCAACAGAACATAGAAGTTAATCAAGAAACTCTGATTGCAGCACTTCGTGAATCATATTCTAAAGGAAAACCTATTCTCACAGAAGCACAGGTAGCATCTATAATGAATAAATTTCAAGCGCAAATGATGGAAAAACAACAAGGCGAAGCTAAGAAAAAAGGAGACGAAAACATGAAAAAAGGACAAGAATTTCTTGCTCAAAACGGCAAAAAAGCCGGTGTGAAAACAACTACTAGCGGATTGCAGTATGAAGTAATCAAAGAAGGTACTGGTAAACAACCGACGGCTGACAATACTGTGACTGTACATTATACCGGAACACTTATCAATGGCAAAAAGTTTGACAGCTCTGTTGATCGCGGCGAACCGGCTACATTTCCGCTCAAAGGCGTGATTGCCGGCTGGACAGAAGGGCTTCAACTTATGAAAATCGGTGCAAAATATCGTTTTTACATCCCGTCAAATCTCGGCTACGGTGAACGTGGTGCCGGTGCTGATATCGGACCAAACGAAACACTTATTTTTGACGTTGAGTTGATTGACGTAAAATAATTTATCAAAAAAACAATGCTTACTCCCTTCATAACTCTGTTGTGAAGGGTTTTTTTTGTGACAAAATTCCCTTGTTCCCATTATTGTCTTAGTTTATTCACATATTCTCTCATATCATGAAAAAAGTATTTTCTCAACTTGCATTTCTGTCATCTCTGTTGTTATGCTCATTTCACGTTTCTTTTGCCCAAATTGGTACAACTGTCAGCGTATCGGGTGTGATAACGCCCGACCAATCACTTTCGACTTTTGCCGGGGCTTCACTTGCCTTTGTAGATCCGAATGGTAAAGAAAATCGCACAAAAACCGACAAACAAGGAAATTTTTCAAGTGTAGTTCTCCAACCCAATACACAATATACACTTCGAATCTCGGGTACTGATTTATTAGTCACCACTCATTCATACACGACTCCTAATGTGTCAAAGTTTACGGAAGTAAAACAAAATTTTTCTGTCATGGCTGCTCTCGTCGGTCGTCAACTCTTCACTACCGATGCTTTTGCATTGGGGACAACCCAGTTAACGGAATCAGCAAAAGCACAGTTAACATCCTTGATTGAATTGATGAAACAAAATCGAGGACTTTCGGTGTCGCTGTCAATGCAAAAGGAAGAGCCGACTCCCATCAAAGCCAATGTGAAAATCAAGAAAACAAAAAAATCGAAGGAACATATTGAAGAAATGCCGAGACCCGATTCTCAACGCAATTTAAATCAAGAACGTATTGATGTCTTGCAACAATTTCTTGCAGATGTAAAAGCAAAAGAGAAAAGAGTGGCAATACTTTTGGAGGGAATGGTTAAGCAAGAAGTTGCGGCTGCACCGGCAAAAAAAACAAAGAAGAAAGATACAAAAACGGCTACTCCAACTTCGGAAAAAGCAGCAGTTACTCTGATATGTACCATTGTTTCAATGAACAATATCTGAATTGTATAGCAATGTTAGTCGTGGGAAAAGCTCCTAAATGGGGCTTTTTCTGTTTTATGTTTATGATTAAGCGTTGAACTATAGCACTGTTTCCTTTCATGTATGGTCATGTATGGATCAAGAAATATTCATGTTGTACGCGTGGCTTCGTAAATTTGTATATACAAATCACAAAAAATAATATAATGATGAACAGAAGACATTTTTTAAACACTACAGCCATAGCAACAACAGGTGCAATGCTTTTGGGTGCAGAACATTCAATCGCACATTTATTGAATGAAAACCATTTTACATTGCCTTCATTAGCGTATTCGTTTGATGCTTTCGACACAGTCATAGATGCACAAACAATGCAAATACATCATGGGAAGCACCATGCATCCTATGTGGCGAACCTTAATAAAGCCGTGGAGGGATTACATTTGCCAAACTCTCCTGTTGAACTAATGTCTCGCATACATACGCTACCGGATGAGAAAAAAAGTGTCATTCGCAATAATGGAGGGGGGCATTACAACCATTCATTGTTTTGGACATTACTTGCACCCCAAACCCAAGTGGGCAAGCCATCGTCAGAGTTACTGCAAGCGATTCAAAGTAGTTTTGGCAGTATAGATACAATGAAAGAACAATTTAACTCCGCTGCACTATCGCGCTTTGGGTCGGGGTGGGCATGGCTTTACAAAAAAAATAATCGTTTATACATTGGTTCAACTGCTAATCAAGACAATCCATTAATGGATGAATCACTTTCAGGTATAAGCGGAAAACCTATATTATGTCTTGATGTATGGGAACATGCATATTATTTGAAATATCAAAATCGCCGTGCCGATTATGTGAAAGCGTGGTGGAATATTGTAAATTGGAATACTGTAAATTCTTTGTTTTCCGAATAAATTACACAATGGAGTAACTTTAGTATGTCGCAATTTACTCGCGAACAATCGCTTGCTTTATTAACGGACAGGCATATTGCCGTCACAGCTAATGCCGGGTCTGGAAAAACCACAGTATTAGTTGAGCGGTTTGTGCGATTATTATTGCAAGGTGTGGACATACGTTCCATTGTTGCAATAACGTTTACGAGAAAAGCCGCTGCCGAAATGCGATTACGAGTTGCGCATCGTTTAGAAAGCGAATTTGTCAAATCATTAGAATCCGGCAATGAAAAACAAGCTGTCTTCTTACGACATTTGCGTGAACGATTAAATATTGCTCACATTTCTACAATTCACAGCTTCTGTGCCCAGATATTACGAGATTATCCGGTCGAAGCCCAAATAAATCCTCTATTTACTGCGCTTGATGAATATGACGCTGCAACATTGCGAGAAGAGACCATTGCGCTTGTTGCTGAGGAGTGTTTACAATCGGACGATAAACATATTGCTGATACCTATTATCGTTTATTTCGGCTCTATGGCATCGAAACTATTCACGCTATAGTGAATTCTTTGCTTAAAGATAATGAAAAACTCGCCGAGATTCAAGAAATTTACAAAAAAACAGATGAGGAAATTCTTTCACTTCGATTAACTATACTCGAAAGTACAATTGTTCAACCGTGTCGTACATATTTACATTCCCTGAACAATGCAGTCATAATTTTAAAGAATGCTCAAGTTAAGCACAATGTACAAAGTATGGCATTATTGAATTTTTTACCGAATATAGAACTTCTTCTTTCATTACTTACTGAAACATATAAAGATGAAACTCATTATCAAATAATTTCTAATCTAGTCTTACAACTCTATGAGTTATTGTTTACAACAGCGGGTGAGCCGAGAAAAAAACTTCTCGATTTGTGTGATGCTTGCAATATTACGCAACATATTTATGGAGACTATAATGACTTTGAGCGAATATATTCTTTTTTTGCAAAAGTAGAATCATGGACAGATGATAAAGAAATCCTTCATACTGCGCGTATTATCTATGATTTTTTGCACCGTTGTTTGGAAAGAATAAACAAAGAAAAAATATATCTTTCTGCTCTGGATTTTAATGATTTACAACAAAAACTATTGATGATACTCGATCACGAAGAAGTGAGATATGATATTCAGAAACGGTATTCTTATATCATGGTTGATGAGTTTCAAGATACGAATAAAATACAATTTCAGCTAACGTCAAAACTGATTTATGCTCTTTCATTACCTTTAGAACAAAAAGACGCTTTACACAGCAATATCTATATTGTCGGTGACCCCAAACAAAGTATTTACCGCTTTCGTGGCGCTGATGTGCGCGTATTTGAATCGGCAAAAAAAGCAATAACTGAATTAAATCATAAAGCTGAAGTCATAGAAAAAGTTTACAATAATGACACGTGGATAGAATTGAATCAGCGTGAACAATATGGCGATATTCGTTTGACCACAACTTTTCGACTGATGCCGGAAATTGCCTTTTTTGTCAATAGTGTGTGTGGTTCAATAATGCATCAATCAACGACCGGTTATTTTGTCGGTTATGATAATACCATTTGTTCAAGAATGTACAATCCCGAACATAAAGGAACTGTTGCATTAGTCATTGGAGAAAAAGTACGTGAAGATGCACAAGAAGCTGCTATACATGTACAACAAGATCATGCACTTGCCAGACATTTGGTGCATATTGTGGCGTCTGAGACTCCAATGTACGTAGAAGAGAAAGGTACTGTTCGCCAGGTGCAATGGTCAGATATTGTTGTTGTTGCCAGAAAAAATGATGTTCTTGACACACTCGCAATGACTTTGAGAAATTACAATATTCCTTGTTATGTTCCGCAAGGAAAAAGATTTTATACTCGACAAGAAATTCGCGATATTGTTGCCTATATTACTTTTTTAGCCAATCCCGCTGATGATTTTGCATTTACCACAATTGCACGTTCGCCGTTTTTCAGAATCAATGACAATGCTTTACTTGATATATTTTATGGCTCGGAGGAAATATCTTTATGGGAAAAAAGTGTTCGTTATTGCGAAATACATAATTTAAAAGAAGGAAATATAGCTCAGCTTGTGCAAATATTATCGGAACTATTGCCACTGTCATCGCGTTTATCATTACCGATACTATTACATACAATATTGGAAAAAAGCGACTGGTTTTTGCGTGTACAAAACACAAAAGATGCTGAAAGGAAAACAGCGAATATTCATAAGTTGATTGCTTTCGCACGCGATTTTGAATCTTCAGGTTTTAATGGCCTTTTTGAGTTTTCCGAACGATTAAATGCTTTAATTGCGACAGAAGTGCAAGAAAGTGATGCTCAAATTGAAACAGGTCGCAATGCTGTTCCGCTTATCACTATACATTCATCAAAAGGTTTGGAGTTTCCTGTAGTCGTTGTTTATGATATGA
>JAYRWZ010000382.1:0-3940 GCA_041917875.1 Chloroflexota bacterium
AATAAATCTTCGATGTTTTTTTTATGATCGGTAATTAATAATGCTCCACATCCGGTCGCTTCAAATAATCGCATATTATTTGCATAATCTTCTGCAAAAGCACCATGTCTGTTGACTGTTATTTTTGACTGTTGCAATGTCATGAACATATCCATTCCCCAAACCTCACCGTGGTGTTTTGCACGAATGGGCGAAGCGGGTGATAATGATTCTGCTCCATAACCCCAAAATTCACACTCTGTTGTTGTTGCCAAAAGTTCTAATAAACTTAATGAGTTCGTATGTATGGACGAAATCCCTCCCACAAAACTGCACACGACAGGTCGAGAATGATACGGAATAATATCGGTAAACAATGATGACTCAAAAGCCAACGGTTGATAATATGCGGTTATCCCCATTGCTCTGAATTTTTCTACGAAATGGGGCAAAGAAGAAATCAGAATATCGAAACCAGTATAATATGTCCCTTCAAATAATGGGCAGGCAATTTGTCCAACAATAAGATTTACATATGGTCTTATTGCTTCTATATATTGTTTTGTTGCAATAGAAATATCGTGGAAATAGACAATAGAAGGTTTTTCTTGTCTGATTTGAGCAATACTGATTTCTAATGCCGATTGTGTATGAATATGATGTGCTTGTGCCCATAAAGACTGTAAAGGTCCGGCATTGAGAATGATGTCATTGGTTTTCCAGCCGCATGAGGCTAGATTTCTTGAGTAAAAATCACTGTCCCCGAATCGCGATGCGATAAGCGAGTCTTTTTGGATTTCAAAGTGCGCCTGAATCAGGTTGGGATATTGCGAATAATGCTTTTCTAAAAAAGCTTGATAGTAAAGATGAAGAATCATAAGTGACAGTTCTTCTTCTTTTTTTGTTGTTATATTGGTATAATTCTGTTTCTTTTTTTGTTCATTATTGATAGGTACCGCTGTGGAATGTTGTGCTTGTTTACGTTTCCGTACAATGACGGGAAAATCATTTTCCCAATAGAGCATGGTATTGATGAGATGAGATTTGAGATAGATTAATGCAGAAAATGCTTTTTCACGTTGTGTCTGCGGATTAACATGCATCTGCAATAAAATATCATTATCTAAACCTTGTAATTCTTCAGGGGTATATTCTGTGAATAGTAATGTATTGTCAATATTTTCTACGAAATAAATATGATTGGAAACCTTGCCGGTATGGAGAAATAAATCTTTTCCCCTTGTTGGTGTTTCAATATATCCTCTTTTTGCAATTCGCATTAATTCTTTACAGGCTTTTTCGGGATTGTGGGTATGTTCAAGAACATGCGAACAATAGACAAAATCGAATTCCTTATCATTGAAGGGCATATTTTCCACGTCACATTCATACACAGGCTTGCCATCAAGATATTTAAAGGGCACACCTGCTCGTCCGTACATATCATCGCTGACAGCGAGATCCGCAAGATGTGTTGCAAATGGAAATGGTATATTACCACTTCCTATGTCCAAGACTTTTTCATGCGGTTCAATGGCAAAATCGAAATGTCTGCCTTGGTAGAGCCAATAGCGAGAGGTCGAATCCGGCAGTGTTTGATAAACATCGTACAATTCGCTCAAGATTTCGACGGATTGATGCGGCACAATGCCGATGACTTGCTCATAGAGGTCAAACGCTGTAAAGTACTCATTGTTTTGAACGTAGTTGCGGGCATGCCGCAATATCTCGTCCGGTGTCGGGCCGACAATGCGTTTAGGATTACGTTTACCACGAATTGCTGCCATTATCTCTGTTGATCGTTGATTTTACTGGTTAATATTCACCACATTTGATATGGTTTTATACGAGGTGCAAACAATATGCCATTCATGATTAGCCGAGGGGATGAAGTTGATATTCGACAGATTTCTTTAGTACATATCCGCCGCCCCAGAGGGTTTGACAGGATAGAATCACAAAAGAACAATAATCATTGTATAGTTTCTTCGCTTACATTTGCAAGAAAAGTTTTGATACCCATTTTCGGCACACAACTATGAAGAAAGCTGCAATCATCATGCGAATATTGTTCAGTGCATCCTTTGTTTTTCTTTTTCTCCTTGTTTCTACGGTACTTACAGCATCCAATAAATGCGGGGAAACACTTATACTTGATGGGAGTGAGCCGGTAGTTTCCTTTGGTGTTGATACCACTCGTCATTGGTGGGCATTGACACAACCATTTTCAAATCAGACGCGTTTGTGGGTGGATGGAGTAAAAACTGAGGTATATCAAGAATTAAAGATGCCAAGTTTTTCTCCCGATGGCGAATCATGGGCTACGTTCGGCTTAAATGTCAATGGAGTTTGGAATATTGTCTATAAGGATTCGGTGATTCCGATTATAGCAACCGAACCTCGAGGTGTTTATTATGGTCGTAATGGCGATCCTGCTATTGTATATGCACAGGGAACTATGGAAATGATGCGATGGAAAGGTCAGGAAATTGCATTGCTGCAAAGGAGCGGTCCTATTGTTGTTGATTGCTATGGTAATTCATATATGTATGTATCACAACGGTCGGGAGGCAAGGTCATAGTCACTTCTCGAGGCGATACACCCTTATACGATGATGTGAAAATTATTGGAATATGGCATGATGGAAGACCATTGTATGTGGCGGCAAATGGTTTGCAGTGGCGTGTGTATTTAGGAAATGAACCTCAATCGCGTTATTATGATATGATCTCGCAGTTTGCAATAAATCAAGAATGTAATATTGCGGCATTTGTCGGAAAACAAGGGCAAATATCCACGGCTGTTTTGCTCAATGATGAGTATTATGAGCCGATAGAAAGTCAATCATATCTTTCAATTGAAAATTTAACTCTGCATCCTTTAGCTCCTGTGTACGCATTCAATGCAACAAATCAGCAACAAATCCCCAAAATAGTTTTCAGCAGTACCGAATATGCCGCAGGCAAGGAAACAAGTAAACCCATGTTTACTTATAATGGCGAAGAATTACTTTTTCTTACTTTCGATACAGATTTTGGTATCAGTATCAATGGAAAACGTTATGTTATTCAGCGTGGTATGGATTTAACAAACCCTTATTGCGTAAAACCTTATAGTAAAACAATGTGCTTTTCTTCTGGTGTGGCAATGGTAATGCTGAATTTAGAAAAAAATACTGCTTTTGCGGGGCTTATGGTTGACCAAACAAGCACACCGCGCTATAATCGTTTTAATGGGCGTTATGAATCCATCGGCAGAATAAATAATCGCCTGTATTTAATGTATTGTACACCTTGAATTTAATGAACTATGGCAATTGTACGCTGATGTATAATGCGCAATGTGCGCAGATCTTGTATTATCAGAGTATAAACTCCGCTCGGAAATGCCGTTAATGACATAAGTGTATGTGTAGAATGAAGAGGAACATGAGTCAATAAATTCCCATGAATGGAATAGAGTGAACATTGAAGACTTTCCGGAGAATCATTTCGGTATATCTCCAATGAAGTATGATTTGCATTTATGGATATTTCATTGGAATTTTCATTGCCAAAGACAAATAAACCCGGTGTATTCGGTCTGCCCGGTGTTCCACCATTATTCCCCGTTGCATGCCAATGTTCCGGTAAAGTATTATCCAAAGTAGGCGATTGTAATTCCAATGATTGTCCTGTGCCATCGGCATTACTGTCCCAAGGAGAAATAATACCATATTGAACACTGTCAATGAGAAAATTCTCTGCATTAAATAGCCGTACTTGATCGCCGCGTCCGAAACCAAAATCAAATTCGCCCAAAAGTTTTTTTGGTCGCGGATAATATTGTAAAAATTTTGTTGTGTCTTCTGCTATAATAATGTATTCTTGAGGGTTAATAATCGTATTCGGTGGAATTATAAATGAATGGGAATTGTCATTATCACGTAGAATCCATGAACCGATATTATATGACTCATTG
>JAYRWZ010000383.1:0-2082 GCA_041917875.1 Chloroflexota bacterium
CAGCGGTATGTCCAACATTAGGCAACCCCAACCAATTAGAAGCCGCTCCCGAGTCTGGATAAGGGCAAAATGGGTGAGTTATACCATTTTTAGAATTGCCTTCGCGCGGCAAAGATGTTGTTGTACCGGCTAAATAAGCACCCGCACCAAGTGCATAACATTGTTCATATCCTTCGGCATTTTTGAACATACCGGCTGCATTAAAAAGAGGGGAACGGAATGTCAGCTTACCACATTTCACCGCCAAAGATTGAGGAACCTGTACAGGTTTGAAGTACGCGGAAAAAAAAGCATTCAAAAAGTACTTTCTTCCACCGGAATATAATTGTGTGAGCAAATGAGGCGGCAAAAAAGACATGAGAGGTCTGCCATAATAGTCCGCCCTTGCTATGAGTTCGCTTATATTCATAGAACAATTATTTTTTGAAAAGAAAATAGACAGCAAAAATCAGACAAATAAAGCCCGCCACGTGATTCCATTTGAATTGTTCGTTTTTGAAAACCAGCAATGTAAATGCAGTAAAAACCATCAACGATATAATTTCTTGTATGACACGTAATTCGACCAGATCGAATGGTCCGCCATTGGCTTTATAGCCGATTCTGTTTGCCGGAACTTGAAAACAATATTCAATAAATGCCATACCCCATGAAATCAGTATGATTGAAAACAGTCCTAAATTTTGCGACCATTCCATATCCTTAAATTTAAGATGCCCATACCATGCGATAGTCATAAAGACATTAGACAAGATGAGCAGTACCAAAGTTTGTAACACTTGATTCATAGTCGAAGACACAATTGTACGATTGTCCTATTACGTTTTTGCAAAATTACGAAGAAAAGCCCTTGGCACTGCAAGGAGTTTTTCGCTCAAGGAAAGCGAAGCTCTTTTGTTGAACACATCATAGTCATTTTGTCGAATTTTATAGAGTATGCGTCTGTAATTGGTGCTCATCAGTTGCACCGTCATTCTGCTGTCAGGTGTAAGATAGGGAATACCTTTATCAGCACTTGCATAATATGATAAAGCACGCTCAATGTTAAATTCCAGATAGTCCTTGAATTGCCGTGTGCATTGTTTATTAAAAAAATCTTGTTCGCTTAGATTGTAGCGGGTATATTCATCGGCAGGAAGATACAGGCGATCTTTTTGTAAATCTTCGCCAATATCGCGGCATATATTCGTAAGCTGCATTGCAATGCCCAAATCAATGGCATGTTTGAGGGCATCGGGGTGTGAGTAACCGAATATTTCACTTGTCATGAGTCCGACGACAGAAGCAACCTTATAGCAATATGTGTATAATTCGTCGAAGGTAGTAAAGCGATTAACAACGGTATCCATCACAACACCCTCTATTAATTGCGAAGGTAATTCTCTTGGGATATGAAAGCGGCGCAATGTATCAGCCCATGCGATAATAATCGGGTTATTGCTTTGTAATTCTTCGCAAAAAATTGAACTGCAATTTTCATAATACATCGGAGAAATGTGCTGATTGTCATAGATAAAATCAAGAGCATTGTTCCATTGTTGCAGCACCCAGATGCCTTTGGTCTTTGCTTGTTCTTCGGGCACTTCATCAATTAAATCATCAACAAACCGACAAAAACCGTACACGGCATAGCATGCCCTTCGCTTTTCGATTGGTAAAAAATGTGATGCAAAATAAAATGTTTTCGCAAAAGTGCGTGTAATCTGTGTTACATGAGTATATGCTGCAGAAACAGCGTCCGTTTCCGAGCCGTTTGATTGAAGCGGCTTAGGTGTTAAACTCATCTCATTCCCCTGAAATAATGATTATTGTGAGTTGAAAATTAAACTAGGATTATAGTGATTTTGAGGATGTACATGATTGATTTACCCTAATTTCAGTGATGTAACCGTATTCTGACAGTTAAAGCCACTTTTGTTTGAGTATAATTTGTGTACAAACGATGTATTTAATGCTAAAAATGATACCTAAACCCTGAATGAAGTGTTTTGGAGTTGGTTGTACTTCAAATCCTTTCTCATCAAGAACATCAATCATAAAATACTAAGGATCACTTTCATCATTGCATAGAACGGCTTTATC
>JAYRWZ010000384.1:0-12912 GCA_041917875.1 Chloroflexota bacterium
GTGTAATTATTTGCACACTAACTTACAGCGAACATAAGGAAAATATGTGGAGTATGCAAGAAAAAAAGTTATTTTTTTTTAATTTTTGTCCAATAACATTGCTCTGAGACTGTTCTTACCGCCCGGTTAAAGCCATTTTGACAGATCTTCTCCAAGCAGGCGGTACTAAACGAAACAGCCGCGACCGAAGCAATTTTCCTTGCCACACAGTGCGTTCTTTCAGATTCATCAGTCGTCGCCTTTCGAGCGATGGCTCTATGCCAAGTCGTCGAATTGCATGGTAAGCGCCATATTCCCACACACCTTTGATAACAGTATTAAGTACTGGAAAATAATCGTCATACGTGGAATAAAACTTATCATAATCATCAGATCGTATTGTAGCAAATGTCTCAAATTGCCACGCATTTTCCCCTTTGACCAATAAAGCACGCAGTACATCTTTTTTGAAAAGTGATAACACAACCGACGCACGGTACAATGTGCCGGGAGAAACAATGCCGATACGGTCATTATAGGACTTATCCGGAGGGGTCGAAGGATTGAAGCGCAAGTAATTGCAATCATTTTCTATTGCCCATGTCATGAGACTTTGAACCTCATCGGCGCGCACATGGCGATGCAACATAAGGTCTTCAAGAAACAACAGCACATAGTCATGCGGTAAAGCATCAATGGCGGCAAGTACATTGTCAGACCATGAAATGTCTTCGCCGATCGCTAAAGTTTTTACATCCTCAAACTCGGGTTGAGCATAATTGGTCAGCAGATAAGTATCGCATGGACATTCTTGCCAAAAGCGATGGTACAGAGAAATAAACGGCTGCCACAAATCACTGTAAGCATCGCAGGAAACGATAAGTACCGCACAGCGTTGTCGCAAAAAATCTTTGTCGATTGAAGTCATGATAGTTATCTGAACGAATAGTTATGACAAATATAGAAAACTTATTCATTCAAATAGACGAGTGCTGTAAAAAAAGTGTAATTCATGAGGAAAACGTATATTCGTATCCATTGAGAACAGCAAATTCACGTTTTGTATTTTTTCTATGATGACATCTAAATCTATAGTTATGGTCTTACTCATCCTGGCACTCTATGGATGCGGCAGTTCTATTCCGACATTGTCGCTTCGCCATAATGTGCGAAGACCGGCTTTGTTGCACATTGAGTCAATTCAGTCAATAATCATCGGCGAGGTACAAAATGACAACAAAACGTATCCCCATACTCGGAGATTACACTTTGCGTTGAAAGAAAATTTTATCAGAAGCGGGAAATATCCGATAGTCGAGGAAGAGCACCCCAATGCCCAAACGGCTACTTTGCTTTCCATTAATGTTGAGGGCATGAGTTCTAAGGAATCGTTTGACACTACCGATGCGTCGCAATCCAATGCTTTAGGGCTTACAATATTACCGGAGATACATAAAAAAGAAGAAAAGCATATCACAGTACATTGTCGTTTGACAGACAAAAAAAATCAAGGAATTATTGCCGTAAAATCGTTTTCCAGACATTTAGTGAAACATAAAGCGGAAATGCGCTCATGGGAGCAATTAGAAATGCAGGCAACTGATGATATTGCCGCATCTGTCGTCGGTTGGATAGCTCCGTATGAAGATATTATAGAACTTTCCTTACTTGAGGACAATAATGCTCCATACATTACGAACTCTAATGCAATGGTATTAGAAAAACAATATACTCAAGCAATAGATATTCTCAAAAAAACTACCGATACTGCACAATTCAATCCCGACTTTCATAAAGCATGGTACAATATGGGGTGCTTGTATGTTATACTTCATCAGTATGACAATGCAAAACTATCTTTCGAAAGAGCATCGAATATGGTAAGTGCAGAACAACTTTATAGCGATAAATTAGCACTAATCACACAATTGATAAAAGAAAAAGAAATTAAAAAATAAACATGATGGCAGCTTTACATACCGACTATATTTCTGTTTTTCTTCAAGCTATTGAAATGACAGTTGCACTTTCCAAAGAAGAAAGTGAGGCAATTCGCGCTGTCTCTACATTACATTCTTACAAAAAAAATGAAATGATTATTCGTCAAGGCAATCGTTTTGACAATGAAGTATTTGTGCTCGAAGGTATTGTTCGCGGTTATTATGATACCTACAATTCCAAAGAAGTGAATGTAGAATTTTTTCAAGGACCCGCTGTTACCGCACCATGGTTTACACGCACTTTTAATCAATACAGCAGTATAAATTATCAAGCATTAACACCGACGGTAACTTTGGAAATCCATGCCGAAAATTTTGATGCACTTATGAAAAATTCTGCCGCAATTAATAAATGGGCGACGGGTATCACACAAGCCGAATTAATGCGAAAAACACAAAGAGAAATTTTACTTCTCACCAAAAGTGCCGAGCAGCGTTTTGCTGTGTTCCGACAAATGTTTACTTCCTTAGAAAATCATATTGCCCTAAGCCACATCGCTTCCTATCTGGGAATTACACAAGTATCATTAAGTCGTCTTCGTTCGAAAAAGTAAGAGAGTTCCAAACCTGATATGTAACTAAACATGATAAGACTTGTTACTTCTTAGTGATGCAAGAATAAAAAACGAGACAATCGTCAATGATGAGTTTAGTAAACAATAGATAATTATTGAAGTGCGAAAATTAAAACCATAAACATATACCATAAAATAATGAAAAAAAAGATAGATACGATTTCAAAGATGACGGTAAAGATTTTTCTGTATTTCTACGGCATAATTTTAGTTTTTTTGCTAAATTCATGCAGTGTGGAGCCGGGCGAGGGTGGTTTGGCTATGATACGCGGTAAAGTGTATGGTTACGATATCAATAGCGCGGGTCGTATTCTTGATAGTGGATATGTCGGAGACACACGCGTTTATATTGCTTACGGTAATCATACATGGGCTGATGATGACGTGCGTACTTCATACAATGGCGAATATGCATTTAGAGGATTACAAAAAGGCAAATACACTCTTTGGGTATTCTCGCAATGCGACACTTGTCCCTTTGATCTTAACTATGTGAAAAAAGAAGTTGAAATTACATCAAATAAACAAGAATTAGTTGTCCCCGATTTTATTATCTTTGATTAAAAATGACACCAAACAATTCGTATATAAAAACCATTGCGTCATTCAATACTATACAACTGAATCAAATGGATAAAGTGAATCTCATGAATAGAGTAGATTCAAAATTTGTTTTTCATGATATTTGTCTGAATGCTATATTGGAAGAAATACGAGATGATTATAGAGTTCTCGAAATAGACAGCCAGCGGATATTTCGTTATAATTCCTTATATTTAGATACTGAAGATTATTGTATGTATAAGCAGCATCATAATGGCAAACCGCGAAGAGTAAAACTACGCTATCGGACATACTGCGATACGGGCGATATATATTTTGAAATTAAACAAAGACAGAACACAATGCGAACGCATAAATTTCGTGAGAAGGTGAGTGCTATCCCTCAATGTCTGGGCGAAATTGAACAGGCTTTACTTAACGAAGCAAATATTCATTTTCAAAGTGAGCTTGAGCATAAATTAGCGGTTGGATATAAAAGAATAACTCTGGTTGCCAATGATGGCATAGAAAGAGTTACATTGGATACATATTTGGTGTTCGATAACTTTATTACGCAAGTAACTCACCCCCACCTCATAATTGCAGAAATTAAACAAAAACGATTCTCTCGCATCAGCCCGTTTGTTCATGCTTTACGAACAAGAAATATCAAAGAACAATCAATCAGTAAATATGCCTTAGGGTTGATTGAATTATCAACAAATATTAAAAGCAACGCATTTAAGTCTAAGGTGCAATTTGTGAAACATATAGAAGAAAGGTACGGCAATGGATACAAATGAAGCAATAAATACAGCATTGACTGCCGGAATGCATGGGAACGACCTTGTGGAATTGGCTCTAAGGTTTGGAATAAATCTGTTTGTTATTATTGTCATTGTTCGTGTTATCTATTACACACGTCATAAAAACAAAGACTTTGTCTTTACCTTTATCTTGTTTAATGTTATAAATTTTCTGATTTGCTTCTTTCTCAGCAGTGCTAAACTCAAAATGGGTTTCGCCTTCGGACTGTTCGCAATTTTCAGTATTCTTCGCTATCGAACAGTTACGGTACCCGTTCGGGAAATGGGCTACTTTTTTATTAGTGTTACCATTGGTATTCTTAATGCTCTGATGTCCTCGGAACAGTATATGTTACAACTTCTTTTAGCGAATGGGATTATAGTGACATTAACCTATATTCTTGATCACAGGATTTCTCTTAAACATGAAAATTTTAAAGAAATTGTCTATGAACGGATTGATTTAATCCATCCTGAAAGGCGTGAAGAAATGCTGGCAGATTTAAATAATCGTACCGGACTTGGAATTCATCGAGTAGAGCTTTTAAAAATTGATTTTTTGAAAGATGTAGCACTCATTCATGGATTCTATTTTTCGGCAAATAATGATACACCCTCCGCTTTACATACCGATGACAGTGACGATGATTAAGACCATTGCAGTATGTATTATCTTATCACTATGTGTACATAATTATACTGTTGCCCAAATACAACAAGACTTTATGATGAGAAACTCTGTGGGGATAAAGGCAGAACTATCGCCAAAGTTCTCCGTAGATGTTTCTGTACAATCACGTTTACAAAACAATGTACAAGTGTTTAGTGGGATGTTTTTCTATTGCTCTCCTAAGTTACAAATCTCGGACAATTTTTCTCTATTGACCGATATTCGCTATGGCTCAAGTTCATTATGGGACAGAATGCGCTATGGCATAGGTGTTCAGTATAAATACCCGCTGAAAAAAATTAAGTTCACTGTACGCGGTTTATATCAGTATGAACATTTTGAGCAATCGTTACCTGACATTGGTCAATATCCCGACAGAAGTAATTTTCGCCTGAGATTATTGTCGGAATATAAGATGACGAAAAGAATATCTGTTGTTGCTGCCATTGAGCCATTATATAGAATTGAACAAAATATAGGAAGATTTCAAAGAATACGAAATACTATCGGCATAGAGTGGGAAATTATTAAACGGCACACCGTTACAGCCTCTTTGTTTATACAACCGCAATATCAAACATCGTTACAAAGAGTACATTATATCGCCAATGTGGGTTATACGTTTGAATTACCTGCATTATACGATAAAAAAAATACTTCCTTGTTAGGCGACGAATAAAAGTTAGCTTTTAGGTGGTCTCGGTATAGTAACTATAAACTGTTCGCCTTCAATGTCATTGTTCAATTCAATATTGGGTTGTTCTGCTAATGCTCGCCTAACTCCCGACCCCAATTCGCTGAATGGTAATGTATTGCTGGCAAAAGCAACTAATTTATTGTTTCTGATGACAGGGTTCCCGAATTTTATGTCCTCAACAGTTAAACTGTTTGGAAGGTTTCCCGGACTGATTATTTCAATACGATTATCAAAAATGAGTAGTCTAATTGGTGAATTTCTGAAGTAATCTCTATGTAATAAGGCGTTTTGAACCAACTCAATCAAAGCAATTTCAGATACTTCAAGTTTGCCAATGGTGTTAAAACCTTGACCTGCTTGCAAGTGATGCAATGATGACTTCAAATACTTCATTGCTTGTTCAAATAATTCAGGTATTGTACCTTTCAAATCTTCAGGTTTATTTCTGTAATCATTAGATTCAATGTTATTCCCGAAAAAAGAAACTGCTTTTATTGTAAATGCGGGTTTGATACTTTGGGGGGCTTTCCCAAAAAACAAGAGTCCGGCAAGCGTTAATTGATTATTGCATAAAACTCTTTTTGCCTTCAGAGCTTGTTCGTATGAAAGTTCTCGTGCTTCATAAGTTTGATCAAACTCTTTCTTGAAGTATTCCGAAAATTTATTTACATCAATATCATCAATAGAAGTTCCATACACTTCCATTTCATCAGCAAGTAAATTGCCGCTATGCTGAAACAGTCTCATGATTTCAGCATTATCAGTCAGAAGCCGTTTATTTGAACCTTGTTTAACATAGATTTCTCCTTGTACAGTTTTATATGGTTTGTTTATCCCCTCGTTAATATGAAGGATTAATACATTCTTGGAGCCATTATCATCTTCAATTTTTACTACCTCTGTTGCAAGGTAAATTGGCGGTTTCAGATTGTCTGCAAACTCAGCAACTTTTCGATCGGCATATTCAATCTGCTCTTGAGTCAATCCTGTGACAGTGCCAATTTTATCTTTTATTCCTAAAAGTATAATTCCGCCCATTGAGTTAGCCATTGCGACCATTTCTCTACTCATACTTTCAGGATTGGGTAGAGTTTCTTTAAACTGCACTTTGCTTGTTTCACCTGTGCTGATTATGTCTAATAGTTCTATTACGTTCATTTTGATTTTATTTTTTCAATGTTCCAAATGCTGTAAATGTTTTTTCTGCGGTTAAATGCTTCATCTCCGCCTTCCATTATGTCAACTATATACCGTTGTGTTTGGTGATTATCAATTGTACCAGAATGAACTGTAATTTTCTTTTCTTCATAGCTGCAAGAAACTACTTTTTCACTATCACCAAGCACAGGGATGTTAGCATTGTGCGTAGCAAAGATGAATTGCATATTTCCCTTTTTCTTTTTTAACTCTTTTATTACTTCGTCATAAATAGTCTGATTATCCAAATCATCTTCGGGCTGGTCAATAATCAATACATCATTTCCCTTTTGAGCCAAAAGGAATAAAATTAATGCAGATGCTCTTTGCCCCAAAGAATGTTTATCCAATGATTTTCCATTGTATTGAATAATGATTTTATTTTCAACTTTAAATGTGAGCAAATCTTCAAGATTTTCCAAGAACCTTCTTTTGAAATCAGTGACTTGGTTTTCATTCAGAATGTCATTTAATTTGCTACTGTCTCGGTAAATCTGAATGAAGTCTTTATAAGTAGATTCTATTTCCTCATAAGCCGTTTCACGAATACCCGACCCTCTGAAAACTTGTTTCATCTTATCAATGAATTTATCTCGATTACCTTTAAATAACACATCAATAAACAGTTTGCTTTCTGCTTCATTGATTCTGTCAACTTCTATTTTGAGAAGTTTATATTCTTCAAGCCAAAGGTTGTCTAGTTCTGTAAGTCGCTCTAACAAATTGGCTTCTAATTCGCTTCTTTTCTTTTCAGACTTTTCAATTTCCTTTAGTTTTAATTGAGCGGTTTCAATTTGCCTGTTTAGATTCAGGAAATTGTCAGGGTTAATAGTATCAGTATTAATCTCTCTCTTAATCTTGGCAAACTCCTCCTTCAAACCTTCTTTCTTGGCATTGATTTTTGAGATTACTTCTTTAAACTTTAATTGAATTTGGGTCGAAGTTTTCTGAATGTCTTTTAATTTTTCAAATTCAGTTTTCAATTCGACCATCAAATCTTTTGTCTCCTCAATAAGTTCTCTGTTTACTTCGGAGCCAGAAAATTCCTGCTGAAAGAAATATTCATGATTTGAAATTATTGAAGACAATTCATCTATATAACTTCTGACTGATGAATCAGTTTGAGACAGTTTAGAAATATCAGAATCGAAGAGTGCTTGCAGTTTCAATTTATCCTCTACACCCTTTTCCTTGAAATAATTTAAGCTGTGCTGATTGTTCTTAATCTGTTGCTCAGTTTCTTTCTTTGTATCATTAAGGTTTCTGAGCTTTTTTAATTCTACTACAGTATTCTGAATTTCCCTCTTCTTGTGCTCAATTTTATTTTGAATATTCTTTAGACGTGTTCCAATCAAACGTTGAATTAAACCTGCTTCAAAGTTAGCATCTTTGTTCGACAAATCTTTTTGACCGAAATACACAGGATAATCAAAGAAAATACCATCAAGAGAGATTCCCGTTTGTAGTACTCCATCCTTGTAAATATCCTCTTTCTGACCGTATATTTTTTCTATTCTGTATTCTTCTCTGTGTTTGTTTACAATGGTAACGATTGACTTGCCGCCACTTCGCAGTACATTGTCAATTAAACCGTTTTTATACGTTGGGTCAACGGCTATGGGAGAAAGAGGAATCCCTAACGTATATCTCAATATTTCAAGCACAGAAGATTTTCCGCTTCCTCTGATACCTATCAAATTATTCAGTTCGGGTGAAAAGTCTATAGTTGTTCCGTCCAACAACCCGCCCTCAAATGCTATGGATTTAATGAATGAGTTTTTTGTTTCAGGTTTCTCTTTTGGCTTAACTCTATATTCACTGTCTGTCAATGCATAAGTTAAAGCTTCAAAATTGAAGTCTCCAATTTTAATGTATGTTCTTTTTCCTTCACCTATTGCTTCAATACCTCCGTGAGCATGATCTGAGCCTTCAACACATGCTATAGGCTGCTTTCTATTTAGCCATTCGCTTAAGCGTCTATAATTTTCGAGATTTGCGCTTTTTTGGACAGCTATAACTTTATTGAATGACTCTTGCCTTACAAAATCCTCTAAAGTTCTACCTCTAAGTTCTTTGTTCAAGCCATTTGTATCATCAACATGTGCTAAAATAATGAAGTAGTCATGTCCGATTTTGTCAAGAGCTTCAACAGTTTCCTTCAGATTGAAATTTGAATTTGGATAGTTCGGTTTATCATAGTTGGGGATACCATAAAAAGCATTTTCTAAAAATTTGCTTATGTTGTCCGTTTCACCTTGATACCATTTGTCATCAAAGGCTATCAGAATATGAATGCCTTCTTTCAAAGAAAATTCAACTCCTGCGAACAAGCCTATACCTTCTTTAAGTGCTTTTTTACGTAATGCCACAAACTCATTTTTATCAAACTTATTATGATTGGTAATTAAACCAATATTTATTTCTTGTGATTTAAGTTGATCGACATACAATCGACAAAAGGCATTTTCATTGCCATTGTAATCAAATTCTTTATCTGGTTTAGTATGTAAATGGAAATCAGCTCGAAGCCATTGAGCTCCATGTTTGAATATGTCTGTATTCATGTTATTCATAGATGTGAATGCTGTTTGGAAGTTCCTGTCAGCTCATTTGAATATTCCAAACTATGAATGATGTCCTGATCTCAAATATAAGACGAATTAAGCATATAAGTGTATTGGGAGGTGGGTACCTTGTGGTCATGATCAGGATGAGTGCGGTGTTGGCATTAGACATATAGTGCATAGTATAATAGCTATGTAACAATTATTCAATGTATTAACTTATATCCACCCCCGTTTTCCCTCTCAATACAGTTTTTAACATTTGTTAAATTTTTCTATACTTCTTGTTTGTAATTTTGCACTACTTTTTTCACCATTCTATGAGAATTGGTCTATGCAAGTGTATAAGTTCTTATGTTGTGTATGTATGCTCGCTGCTGCAATGTCAATGAATGCTACTGAGTTTCGCGGCAGCATAAGTGGAAGTATTGTTGATGCTGTGACAAAACAACCAGTTGCGGGTGTGACTATTCGCTTACTTTCAACTAAGTCGGGTGCGGTAAGTACAGAGTCCGGTATATATAAAATTGCAGATGTTCCCGTGGGGACTTACTCTTTGGAGTATAAAAGAATCGGCTATGCCACAATGGTGAAAACCGATATTATTGTTCGTTCATCGCGTATTACGGAAGTATCGGCAGAAATGATTGAATCACCCGTGGTGAGTGAAGAGGTTACTGTGCGCCCCGCTTATTTTTCTCAAGATATTAACCAAGTATCGAATACATTGCAATTCAGTAATGAAGAAATACGGAGAGCACCGGGCTCTTTTGGTGATATCAGTCGTATTGTCAGCGGTATGCCGAGCACTGCAAAGGTGGATGACCAATCAAATGCTTTAATTGTACGCGGCGGCAGCCCGATAGAAAACGGTTTCTATGTGGATAATATTGAAATTACCAATATTAATCATTTTCCTTCGCAAGGAACTTCGGCGGGAAGTACAAGCATTATTCCTGTGGATTTATTACAAAGTGCAGATTTTAGTGCCGGTGGATTTTCTGCTGCCTATGGTGATAAGCTATCGTCTATAATGAATATTCAATTACGAAAAGGGAATAGTGAAGAAACCGATCTGCAACTTGATTTCAATGTCATGGGGTTTGGCGGAATTATTGACGGTCCTTTTGCCAATGGAAAAGCCACATATATACTTGCTGCGAGGCGTTCTTATTTAGACCTTCTTGCCGAAGCCGCCGGTATTAACTTATTACCTTCATTTGGTGATGCACAAATAAAAATAACCTATGATATTGACAATAAACACTCTTTATCATTATTGGGGATTTTTTCTGATGACCATATACAATCCGATTCTGTCAATGCTCGTGAAAATAAACAAACCGCCTATGGCAGTGATGATATTTATGATGGAACAGTTGGTATAAATTGGCGATATTTATGGGGAGAAAATGCCTACACTCAAACATCTGTTGCCTTTACTCACACAAATTTCAATAATCATTATCGTGACAATGTTACAGGTAAGGACATATTGCGTAAACAGTCAATAGAGCAATATGTTCGACTACGTTCCATTAGTGCAATCGCTTTTTCCCCGTTTATTTCTTTAGAGTGCGGCGTTGAAGCAAAATATATACATGCAGATAATAGCATTCGCTTTGGACTTCAGAATAATGCGGTTGGCGATTCTGTCGGATTGTTTACTCTTCAGGGCAAAAAAGATGCAAGTCGTGGTGGACTTTTTACCACAATAACATATACACCTTTCTCTGTGTTGAAAATTGCTGCGGGAATGCGTGTGGAATATGCTACAATTTCGGAGACCATTACTTATTCGCCTAAAATAAGTATTGTTTATTCGCTTAGTGATCACAGTGTAATAACCGCAAATACAGGCATATATTATCAGGGAATCCCATTGTTAATGGCTGCGCAAAATCCGGCTTTGACAAAACCGCAAGATATGCAGGCAATACACTATGTTCTGGGTTTTCAACAGATACTTTCTGCCGACACACGATTATTGATGGAAATATATGGAAAAGAGTATAAAGGGTTTCCCGTTGATCCGAATGAAGCGGGGTTATTTGCCGTGGATGAACCTTATGATCGCATAGGATTTTATACATATCATCCAGCCCTTGTGATGAGTGGTAAAGCGCGCTCGTATGGTGCAGAAATTTCTGTGCAAAAGAAGTTGTCGGATAATTTTTATGGTATTACCGGCTTGTCATGGTTTCGTTCTGAATATGCCGGCTATGACGGAGTTTGGCGCAATCGAGTTTTTGACAATCGGATTGTTTTCAGCATCGAAGGCGGCATTACACTCAGTAAGGACTGGGAGATAAGCTCTCGTTGGATTTATGCCGGAGGCAGACCATACACTCCGTTTAATACAGAACTTTCACGGCAAACAGGCATCGGTATTTTGGACGACACTCGCATTAACTCTTCGCGCTTTCCGGCATACCATTCTTTAAATATTCGTGCAGATAAACGATTCTTTTTTGAAAAAAGCACTTTGATTGCCTATATCAGTATTTGGAATGTCTATAATCGTAATAATGCTCAGGCAATTATATGGAACCAATTCGATATGCGCCCCGATACAGTAAGTCAATTCGGACTATTGCCCGTTTTCGGACTTGAATGGGAATTATAGAACCACAAGCATGAAGAATGTAACAGCCCAGACATGGTCTTGTATGGGCACTCAATGGACAAATGTATATTGGCTATGTAATCGCTAAAACAATATAACAAGTAAACTTATCCGTAGGCTGCCGCTTCAACTGAAAACAACGCTAATCTTTTTATTTGGATTTAGTCTAAATAAGTGTTAATTTTGTCATAGACTTTTTCCCATTCTATTGCATGAGCTATGACACATTCTTTGTTAACTTCTTTCTATGCCGCACTTTGCTTGGCTTTGTGTTGTATTCTACAATCATGTTCCGAAGGGAGTACGCAACCGACTGACACTTCAAAAGCTATAGAGCAATCTGTGATACAACACTATGGTAATATTGTACTTGCATCATATAGCGATGCTCTGACATCGGCACAAGACATGAAAACCGCCATAGCAAATTTTACGCAATCACCGACCGAAGCATCATTCATCCAGGCAAAAAAAGCATGGTTAGAAGCGAGAAATTGGTATGGACAAACAGAGGTGTTTCGATTTTATGGCGGTCCTATAGATGATGAGAACGGTCCCGAGGGATTATTAAACGCTTGGCTTCTTGATGAAAGTTATATTGATTATGTGGTCGGCAATCCGGAAGCCGGCCTGATTAATGATACCGCAGAATATCCACAAATAAACGCAGCATTGATAGAACAGCTCAATGAGCAAGGCGGAGAAATAAATATTTCTACAGGTTATCATGCCATTGAATTTTTACTGTGGGGTCAAGATATAACAGCACCAAATCAGAAATTGCCCGGACAAAGACCTTTGTCGGATTTTACAACTGAAAAAAATTCTCAGCGCAGAAAACAATATCTCAATATTGTCGCAGATATGATAGTGTGTCATCTTGGTGAACTTGTTGCACAATGGGATAATAATTCCGATAATTACCGAAAAAAACTTGTTAATCAAAATATTGACAGCTCCTTAACCGTAATTTTGCAGGAATGTGCTCACTTACGGGTGGAGAATTGTCCGGAGAGCGTATGACTGTTGCCCTTGGCAAAGGTGAGCAAGAAAACGAACATTCTTGCTTCAGTGATAATACCCACAATGATATTATCATAAACCAAAAAGGTATAGAAAATATATGGCTTGGCGTTTATAGAAGACGTGATGGCTCCCCGCTGACCGGAAATGGAATATATAGCTTAATTCAACAAAAAGATGGTGTAACAGCCCAAGAAGTACAAGACTATTTTAAAAAATCAAATAAAAAAAA
>JAYRWZ010000385.1:0-2307 GCA_041917875.1 Chloroflexota bacterium
AATGTGAATGATTGGGGCTTTTTGAATCATTATGAAGATTAGTTGCATGTTGGTGAAGAACACCAACATGGGCGAGGGGTTTCATGGATTTTATTCGAGCTTTCAAGGTAGCTAAATCAATGGACGGGCGCAGCGATGCATCGATTCACCACATTTTTGATATGCAAAATATGAGCCGATCAAGCGGACAACATGAATCACGCTTTTTTAAGGAATTTAAGATAAAAAATGGAAAAGCTGCAGTAACTATCATTTCCCATCCACAATCTTTGTCTAAATCACTTGGTAAAACACAACCATACTACGAAGGTTTGAGATTAAGAGAAGGCAAAGGATGGCATATCGATCCATCAACTGTTCCAACTTCTAAGCCTAATATAGCAAGAGGTGGACGGACAGACCTCAAATATCCATACGCCATATCTATATACCTAGGAGCTCCGAGTAATGGAAATGATGGAGCCCTAAGCAATGAAAGAGTTGCCACAATTCAATTTTCCAACTTAAAAGACATGTTACAATGGGGAAATTTCATAAACCCGCAATGGAAATATTAATGATTGTTCTTGTAACAATCTGTTTAACTTGCCAGGACAAAAAAATAATAAGTATTGAGACTCCTGAGCCGTTCGATGGACTATGGTACTATGTTGATGACGACTCTATTTATCATGAAATAATATTTACAGACTCAAGTTATCTTTCATATGATCATGCAATTGGCTTTATTTATCGAAGTCTGTCTGTTCATGAAGATTCAGTTTCTTTCTATTATGATACAGATTTGATTGGCAAATCAAAATTTATCAAGATAGATTCTAATAAAATTTCTTTACAAGCTTATGACATGAAGTCACCTACTGTTTATTATAGAATAATCGGAGGACAAGCCTCGATTAAATTAGTCATTCATGGCAATGAGGAAGAAATTGAGAAGTATAGATCCGAATTTATAGCCAGAGAGTATGAGTTGATTTATTCAAAACTGAAATAATTCCCCTTCTCCAGTAGTGAGTAGTGCTTCAGAATATCTGTTTTGAATTTTAGCCTTTGTAACGAATTGATTTTCAATAGCCTCTTTTAAAGATTTGGATTGCAAGCCAAAGCAATTCTGAGTTCGTGAGCCAACAAAAAGACCATGGTGCGGAAATAAATGGGTTTTCTGCACCTTCGTGCTACAGAATATCAGGTGAAAGCAGAGAGAAAAATTTCAATAAATGTACAAATACAGCGGCAGGGATAGGAGCGGCACCCCGCAGTGGTGCGCTGCAACGCCCATAAACTTTCTACAATCTGCTGTTCGGATATCCGACACAGGATAAAAATAGAAGAATGCGGCAATAATTTCAACTTAGGAGCAAAGACTAAATGCTGATCGCAGGTAATTTTTCCTTATGCAGCGCAACATTTCATTTTCTTATTTTCATTGATTCTGTTTTGCATAGAGGCTTGCATGAGTTTCTTATTTGTAGCTAGATCGTATCGCATGCCTGCTAATACCTCAACCGGAGAAAGCCCATTAAGCACATGGTGTGGGCGACTATTAAAATCAGCTACTGCCTTAGAAACAAATTGTTCCAATTGAGAATAGTCGGCTATGGCTTGATGATACAGAAACCGGTACTTCAATTGTTTATTGGCCGCTTCAATCATGGAGTTACTATACTGTACATCAATCTGGGCAATTACGTGATTGATTATTGGTTGTTTACTTTCAACCACCCATTTCTTAGCCTCACCATAATTTTCTGAACCATCATCGGTGAGCAGCATGCATTCATTGATTCTCCCGGGTAAAAGGTATTGTTTTTTTACCCTTGCCAGGTTTTGAAACGTGTACTGAGCTTTTCTTTCTTTTGCCACCTGGAAGGAAAGAATGGTTCGTGAATAGTTGTCTTGCACCAGGTAGATGTAGGCCTTTTGGTTAACCTCGCCATTGCCGGTGTTCTTCACCGGCAACTTTCGTAAGCTCAACAAATCAAATTAACTTTAAATTTGATTGTATGCTTGTTAAACATTATCCCGAGTTCATTACAGTCACCGCAAACGAATGGCTTCCGGTGCTTGCGCGGGATATTGACAAAGAAATCATCATAGATAGTCTTCAATTTTTAGTAAACGCACAACGCATAAAGGTTACTGCTTTTGCCCCGATAGCTATCGGGGTGGATACTCACTTCCATCTTATCTGGCAGGTATTGGGCGAACACAAGCGCGAAGACGTACAGCGTGATTTTTTACGATTCAGTGCACAACAGATTCTGAAACAACTGAGAAATGAAAAATCCGAATTGTTATCGAAATTGG
>JAYRWZ010000386.1:0-3947 GCA_041917875.1 Chloroflexota bacterium
GGAACTCTGTTGCAATTGCCGGCGGCAGAAGTTTTTTCGCAGCAATTATATTATTTCTTTATGTCCGAAAGCCGCATTTTACTTGGTCAAAAGATCAATTGGCGGCTGCATTTTCCTATGCATTGTGTTGCGGATTGTTTGTTATTGCTACAAAGTTGACAACCGCAGCCAATGCGATAATATTACAATATACGGGACCAATATATGTTGCTTTATTGAGCGGATGGTTATTACAAGAAAGAATTTCCCGTCTTGATTGGCTCACAATAACAGTTGTGTTGGCAGGTATGGTTTTATTTTTTGCAGATGAGCTGACAATGCAAGGAATGACAGGCAATATCACAGCAATTATCAGCGGGATCGCTTTTGCTTGTTTGGCAATTTTTCTAAGAAAACAAAAACACTCTTCACCCAACGAATCACTGATGCTTGGTAATATCATCATTTTCATATGTGCATTGCCATATATGGTTTCTTTTTCTTCAAATACCTTTTCCGAAATTCCATTTTTGAACGGACTTAGTTATACAAGTTTTTATCTTTTGTGTATTCTTGGTATTTTTCAATTAGGTATCCCATATATATTATATGGAAAAGCTATAAAGCATGTAAGTGCTTTAGAAGCAACATTATTACCCATACTCGAACCTTTGCTGAACCCAATTTGGGTTTTGCTTATAATGCAGGAACAACCGTCTCCGATATCCATTATCGGCGGAATAATTGTTATCACAGCCATTACGGCACGAGGCATAATTCAATCGCGACACACATCTTCATAACAAGCACTATAATGCTACGTTGATACTTTAAGCTAAATTAGCCATTCTTGTTAGCTCTCTTTTATTAAGAATTGCAATTTTTTTGCCATGTAAATCAATGAGCTTTTCGCTCTTAAATTGGGATAATTGTCGGATAACACTTTCTGTGGCAGTGCCGACAATACCGGCAATTTCATCACGTGTAAGAGAAACATTCAATGCTTCACCTGATTGATCTGTTCCAAAAAGTTTTTCTAATTGCAAGAGTGTTTCTGCCAAGCGCTCACGAAGAGTTTTTTGTGCAAGTTCAATAATTCTATTTTCCGCTTCCATTAACTCTAAGCTCATCAACTTCATTAAAGCCATAGAAAAATGATGATTTTTTTGTACAATTTCATTAAATTGCTGCGCGGGGATAAAGCATGTATGAGTTTGCTCCAAAGCAATCGCCGAAGTTCGATGATGCTGTTGTGTCAATACGGCTGAATAGCCCAATATGTCACCTGCTTTTGCAAATCGTAGTATCTGCTCCCGTCCTTCGCTACCGTATTTACTTAGCTTTACCTTGCCTGTAAGCACACAATACACTCCCCTCGGATTAGTGTCCTCACGGAAAAGCTCTTCGGACGTTTGAAAAAGAATTGTGCGCTTTGCATCCTTAACGCTGCGGCATTGTTCCGTTGTCAAATAAGAAAAAACGGTCTCATTGCGCATACCGCAGATGTCGCATGAGGGCTGATAGATTGAGATTACCGACATACTTTGCTCCTTGTGTGTGTTTTCGAGAGCGAATATACGAAATTTACATTTAAGAGTAAAGAGTCTTAAATATTTTTTTGTCTTTTCTTTTGGATCAGAAGTAAATTTACAGCCGATGGAAAGGGAAGAACACCTCACTTCAGAGTGTTCCTCCCTCATTCTTTATGCTATCACTGTTTTGTTATCCGCACAACTTTTGTTGCACTGTCAGATATCATCTGCAAGACATACGTACCGGACGAAAGACCGGATAAGGACACACTCCCACCCTCTACCGGTATCACAGCAACAACTTTGCCATCAACATCAAGTACTTCTATTGTATGGGTCGAAGGATCGACAAAAAACACTCTATCCGTGGTTGGATTGGGATAAACAAGTTGTTCTACAACTCTACCGGCTTCCGCAATGCCCGTCATCAATGCTGAGCTGGTAACTGCATATGTACCGTTAATAGCACCGTTTATAACTCCTTTAACCACATAGTCATTACCAAACACAGTACCATTACTTGGCATACTGACATCGGACAATTGACTGACAGAAATTGTTGTATCCGCAGAAGAGATAATTCCAAGTGTACTTTTTGATTTACCGGACATTTTTTCCCATCCGTTAATTTCTGACTCAGTGAAATATAACTGCATTTCAATACTATTATTCGTACTTGTATCACCATGTATATAAAAAACTTTTTGTGCGAAACTTCTCTTATCCATTATATGAGTAAATACTCCTTCTCCGGCTTTGAGTATTTCGACAGTTATTTTCCCAATATTGTTATCGCCCAAATTTCTGATTGTAGCAATAATTTTACCTGATGATGAATAAAAATCCACTTTTTTCGATGGTCCGATATTATCAAATGTTGAAGAGATACTATTTTCGACAGGGGATGAGATTCCGGTGGACTTTCCTTCTATAGCAAAATCGTCTATCATTACCCCATCTTCATCGGTTAATATTGTTCCATTCGTAAATCTAAAACGCACATCATCTTTACCGACAAACTGTGAAATCTTGATGCGAGGCTTACGAACATCCATTGAAAAGCTATTAAATCCTGCGCCTTCCAATGACCATAAATTATCTTCATTGTACCAATCTGATCCCGATGGATCATCCTTTTTGCCGAGCACTTGCCAAGTTGTTCCTTTGTCTAGTGAATATTGTACATTAAATCCGCCACCGTCGCCCGTCATTTGACGATAGGAAAATCCTAAATAATACTCACCTTCTGCGCCGATAAATGAAAATGGCGGAGTTTCCAGAGCATATACATTGCCCGTGGCGCCTTGACCTCGACCAATATTAGTAATCCAGCTTTTGTCACCGGCAATTGTTCCTGATTTATCGTTCATGAATTTTTTACCTTTTTCATTTTTCCCCCACATCCATGTATCCAGACCATCACCGGAAAGTGAAACATTTCTAAATCCACCGTCATTTTTTTCAAAATTATTTGAATACGGGATTGTTGTTGCTCCGCCTACAATCACTTTTTCTGTTCTGAAAGTATTGCCTGGTTGAACTGTTAAAGTAATTGTATATTCTCCCGGTTGAGTAAACACCTTAAATGGTTTTTCGAGCGAAGATGAAGTTCCATCACCAAAATCCCAAGACACACTTTCGAAATAAGGAGTTTTATTGGTAAATTGAATTGGTATATTGACCGCGATTACAGAATGAGTAAAATCGGCGATACCAACAACAAAAGAGCTTACTGCGGGTGATGTGCATTCATTTTCCGAATAATAATCACATTGAATTTTGTCACCATGCTTAAACTGTATATCATTTATAGTTTCGGATGTCTTTTTTAGAGTATCCCCATTTATTATCCATCGATACTTTGGCTTATTTAATGTACCTTTACTTTTGGCAACAACTGTGGTCGGTACACCCGAGGTCGCAATTGTCATTTCTGAGTTCACAGCAATTTCTACTGAGGGGCGCAATTGCATTATTATGGGTTGTGATACCGATGTTTTTTGATTTGATGATGAGACAATTTCACAGGTAACTCTATCGCCTGTCCGCAAACGTAAAGATGCTTTTCCTGCATTAGTGCGTATTGTTTCTTTTCCGTTCACTTTCCATATATATGTCGGTCTTTTGCCTGCTTGTATTGGCTGAGCAGTAAATTCTAATGGCTGATTTTCACAAAAACCTGTCATTTTGCCTCGTAATTTTATGTTTACGGACGGCGTATAATCCGTAATTTCAAAATCCCACACACCCCTGCCATACGTACAGAAACGAACAACATTAATCGGTTCAACATATTCGACCGACCAATATGTCTGATCCGGAGCACCACCGGGTTTTGTACCATACATATCATACCATTTATTTTCTGCAACAACATAAACATAAGGACCGGCTTCTGTTGCAGCAAAAATATATTTTTCATCGGGGGTACAAACA
>JAYRWZ010000387.1:0-21526 GCA_041917875.1 Chloroflexota bacterium
AAGAGCACCTGTTAAGGTTGTTGCACCCGTAACGCCAAGTGTACCGCCAACTGTTGTATTGCCTGTAACTGAAGCATTACCTGTAACATCAACATTGTCATTGAGATTCAAGTTACCTGTGGAGTTGCTTACTGCACCTTGCAGGTTTGATGTACCTGTTGCAACAAGTGTTGTTGTTGTTGTACCACCGTTTGCTGCAAGGGCACCTGTTAAGGTTGTTGCACCTGTAACGCCGAGTGTACCACCAACTGTTGTATTACCTGTGACTGAAGCATTGCCTGTAACGGAAGTATTACCTGTAATATCAACATTATCATTGAGGTTCAAGTTACCTGCAGAGTTGCTTACCGCACCTTGTTGGTTAAGTGTACCTGTGTTTGTGATAGAAGTCGCTGTTAATGCTCCAACGGTTGTTGCACCTGCATTCAATGTACCTGTAACAGTAGCATTGCCATTTGTCGTGCTATTGCCGTTTACTGTAAGGTTACCGGTAAGGTTCGTTGTACCGGAAACATTCAATGCCGGGCTTGCAGCACCTGCTGTATTAGAAATAACAACTGTCGGTGTTGCGCCTGCATTAGTTGCAGTTACAGCACGACCGGTACCGAAGTTAAGGAAATTACCGGCTTCTTGTGCATCAGCGGATACTACATCAAGTCTGCCAAGAACTGTAGCTGTTTGACCAACAGTCAAGTTATCAGCGATTTGAGCGCTACCGTTTGGTAAGTTAAGGTCACGACCAACTGTTACGTCGCCTGTAACACCATCGAGTACAGTTGTTGCACCAACTTGTAATGTAGAAGCTGCACCAACCATTGTGTTACCTGTAGCACCGTTCACACTGAACTGTGTTGCACCTGTACCAACAGTTAAGTTACCATTGTTATTGACAGCAAGGTTATTGTTTACAGTTGTTGCACCGCTCATTGTCACAGCACCGCCGCCTGTTTGGGTAAGAGTACCGTTTACAGTTGTTGCGCCATTGATATTGTTTGCTGTGCTTGTGATATTTGTTGTTGTACTGTTCACATTAAGTGTAGCACTGTTGATTGTATTTGTTGTACCTGTGATAGATACTGCACCACCGGAAGCATTACCGATTGTTGTTGCAGCACCAGCACCGGAAGCAAGCGTTGTATTACCAACCGCGCTTAAAGTACCGCCGAAAGCACCATTGCCACCAACATTCAATGCGCCTGTACCGCCAACATTGATATTACCGCTTGTTACATTGATTGCATTAGAACCGGCATTAGATGAAGCTGTTAATGCTGCACCTGTTGTAGCAGAAGCTACGATTGCGCGACCTGAACCAAGTTGAGCAACAGTAACAAGATCAAGAGCATTATTGCCTGTCACATTGATTTGTGCAGGAGCAAATACGCCTGATGTTAATGTGCCTGTAACGTTGAGGTTACCGTTTACTGTGGAGTTACCATTGAATTGTGATGTACCGTTTACAATCAAGCCCGGACCTGAGTTTGCAGGAAGAGCACTGTTTGTGATAACAACGGTAGCACTTGAAGAAGAGTTATTATTTGCATTCACGGCATTGTTATTACCGCCAACATTCACGATTTGACCACCGTTAAGTGTTGTCAAACCTGTAACGCCGAGAGTACCACCCACTGTTGAGTTACCTGCAACTGCTGAATTACCGCCGACAGCGATATCAGAAGCAGCGCCAACAAGTGTTAAATCGCCTGTGATGTCTGTATTATCTGTGATATTGAGATTGCCTGTTGAATTGCTGATAGCACCGCGAAGATCAGAAGTACCTGTATTAACAAGTGAAGAAACTGTTGTAGCACCTGCGTTTAATGTACCAAGCGTTGTAGCGCCTGTCACATTAAGATTTGCACCAACATTAACATTACCTGTACCTGCATTTACTGTGAACTGTGATGCGCCTGTACCAACTTGTAAACCTGTATTAGGACCGATTGGAAGGATTTGAACACCATTTGTGAATGTACCGCCTGTCATTCCTGTACCGGCTTGAAGAGTATTATCGCCTGTGTAAAGAACAGAGTTGATTTGGACATTACCTTCAGTACGGATAGCGTCACGCTGACCGCCTGCCAAGTTACGTACATTCAAAGTAGCCGCAGTGTTGCTTGTATTTACTAATTCAGCAGCATTGTTAGCACCATTGTTTTGTTGGATGAAGAGACCATCAGCACCGCCGTTATTGGTAACGTTAATTGCATTACCTGTACCGCTGTGAACGATAGTTTCAGCATTGCCTGTGCCTGTTTTGGTGATCATGGAAGCAGAACCGCTGTTGTTGCTTGTTACCATGATACCATTACCTGCTGTTGCGGCACCGCTCATTGTGATTGCAAGACCATTACCGGCACCACCTGCAGCGCCTGTTTGATTAATAACAGCGCCATTACCCGTACCGCTATTATCAATTTGAAGACCTGCACCGCTGCCTGCGCGAGTAACAGCAATACCTGCACTTGCATTTGCACCATTATTTTGTGTAAGTGCAATACCTGTACCTGTACCTGCATTACTTACTGCTACGCCTGTGCTTGCATTTGTTGCATTAGCAAGGTTAACATTCAAACCGGAACCGGTACCATTGTGAGTGATTGTTTCACCGAAACCGCTATTGCCATTTGGTAAAGCAATACTAAGACCGTTTCCTGTTGCATTACCTGCTGCAAGGTTAATTGCAGCACCGGAACCGGTAGCAGAAGTGATGATTGCACCTGTACCTGAACCCGTAGCAACATTAACACCTGTGCCGCTTGTTGTGGAAACGTCCACACCAATACCTGATGCAGCATTAACATCAACACCTGTTGCAAGTGTACCTGCATTTACTTCTACTGCAGTTGCAGCATTAGCAAGAGGTTGATTAACAACAACACCGCGACCTGTAGCAGATGTTGCTGTAATTGCTGAACCGGAGCTACTTGCAGCCGCCACACCTGTGTTGCTTGTTGATGTTGCATTTACCGCTACACCTGATGTTGATGTTGCGTTAAGTGCATTACCTGAAGCAGATGTGATTGCAGCACCAGCACCTGTACCGGCATGGTTAACAGCAACACCGGTTCCAGTGTTCGACGCACCCTGAGATACGGAAACACCTTGACCATTTTGTGTTGTATTATTGACAGCTACACCGGAAGTTGAAGAACCGAGAAGACCATTGTTCACAGTGATATTCAAACCTGAACCGGAAGAGCCTGAATTTGTAATTGCAACAGTGTTACCCGCAAAAGCAGCAGTAGAAGTTGCATTAATTGCAGTGCTTGAGCTTGTTGTTACACCGATACCGATACCGGGACCTGAACCGGCAACATTAAGACCTGGACCTGAGCCGGTATTATTGATTTGTACAGCACTTTGAGTGTGGGCATTACCATTTGGTAAATCAACAACAAGACCATTAGCTGTGCTTGCAGGGTTCAAAGCACGAAGAACGAGCGTTGGAGCTGTTCCACGGTTTGTTAAGCGAACCATAGCAGGGAACTGAGGCGTATTGATAGTGGTATCACCATCAATCGGGAAATGAAGTACATCATTATTCGACCAGTTAAGTGCTTGTGTTCCGCTATTATAGCGTAAGATTTGATTGTTTGCAGTAGGATTGCTCAACCAACCGTAAGAACCGGCACCGGCAGGATCAATACCAACGAGTAAGCGGTTGCGACCAACTGCTGCTTGTGTATTAGCATTGCTTGCGATTGTATTGAGTGAATTTGCCGTTACTTTGCGGAATTGGATTTCTGTACCATCCCAGTGAAGAACAGTTTCTGCACCGGCAGGAGCATTCAAACGTTTGAATTCATCACCTTGACCATTCACAGCAAGAACATTCCATGCACCGGCATTCGGTGTAGTTGTGAACAAGCGTGAAGGACGGATAGTGTTAGGAGCAATATTGAAGTTTCTGATTGTGTTTTGCGCAATGTCTGTCCAGCTGATAGATCCGGGAGCAATTTTCGTTGAGTCAACGGCATTGTTGCGGATTTTTTGGCGAGTAACAGCACTGTCGAAAATACGATTAGTTTTTACAGCGCCTTCAGCGATTTGAGGATTCGGATAATCGCCTGTTAAGTCACCGCCTGCAGGACCGCCCGGGGGAAGTGTCAATCCAGGAGCAAGTTTGCTTTGTGTGATAGCGCCATTAGCGATTTTATCGGAAGTAACAGCACCTGTGCGGATTGACGGAGCAGGATATGTACCGTCTAAATCACCGGCAGCAGGACCGGAAGGAGTTGCAGAACCGGCTCTGTCAGCATATGTTGCTGTGTCGGTTCTTTGTGCACGAGCTGCATTCAAAGCATTAAGAGCCGTGAAAGCATACGGTGCTGTTGTTAAACGAGTTCTTGGAATAAGCTCAGGACCATTGTCAATAGAGATACCTAACCAGTATTGACGGTCGAATGGAAGATTAAGATCAACGAAGATACCAAGCGTTACATCATACAAACCATTGATTGTACGAAGTGTTTGTGTTTCAATCCATAGTGGCTGACCACCGGCTTCGATATCATAGATTCTGAACGTAAATGACCAATTTTGATCACCTACGGTTTTTCCTTGATTGTCTGTGAGAACACCCTGTGAACTGATAAGTTTTGGAACTTGTGCTTCCATGATATTGGGTGTTGCCAAATACGATGAGGCGGCTAACAGACCAACGAGAAAACTTTTTTTCATGCTTTACTCCTGAATAAAAAAATAATATTTGATTTCTTAATTAATGTTGTTTATGAATTAACGAACGACTGACAATTGCTGGCGCACACGCACAACATCACCGTTGTCTGCACGTACTGCCAATTCATACATATAAGCACCGGAATTCACTTCCATACCGGACTCATCACGCACATCCCATTCAACAGAAAGACCTTCGCCGGCAGCACTGTAATCACTTACCAAAGTGCGGATTGCGCGTCCTACTAAATCATAGATTGTAATAGTTACAAAACCGGGAGTTTTTACCGTGTAGTTAATTCTCGTTGAGTTACCCGTCACCGGATTAGGTGAGTTATTGAGCAATTCAAATGATTTTACCGGCTCTTCTTCAACACCGGTAGTGGTTTTAGTTACATAATCTCTGGCTTCAGCCCAGAAACCAATAACCAATTTATCTTCGCCACGATCGGAACGACCGATTGTCGGTTGCCCGAGCGTTGACCACATTTGATATTTTCCGTTTGTTGCCATCATGACACCGCCGGAACCGACAACACTTGTGCGCAATGAATATGTTTGCGCCGAAGTTGTCACCACATTCGCGAGTGCAGCTGCAATTACAAGCAGTGCCATCGCTGTTACTTTACTAAGGTATTTGTTCATAACACCTCTCCAAAAAAGGTTAAAAACTGTACAGTTATTTTTATTTCAAATTTTACAAACTTAACAAACCGCTTTCACGGCAAACGCAAACTGCAATAATCGTTCCAAAAAGATAAACACCGCCAGCTTTCCCACGGCTTATCTGCCAAGAGTCGCTCGATTCTTTATCCTTGTTGTCCCTACAAACTACTATTTGCAACAACTTATGCCTCTGTCAGAACTGCATTGTTGCTTCGTATTCTGCTGACATTCACCATTGCAGATCATCACTTTATGACAATCTTTCCCATATACTTCTTTGCGAAGGTACAGTCTATCCGTCATAAAACGCGGCGAAATTACTAAATTTCTCTTAAAAACGCAGTGTTCTTTCAAGAATAATTACAGATAACGATGATGTCTTCTTGAATATTGAGTGTGCCACGAAGCATTGTTACTTCGATTTCAGCCCATGAATGCCATACGTAATGTTTTGACTTCATTCTATTTACTACATTTTTTTGCATATAGTCGTTTCAAGTTCCGAACCATTCACGCAAAACTCAAAAAAAAACACGACCTTTATCACTTTAGCATACCCGCACATCGCAGATATGGCTTGAGCTATCCATGTCTTTATGCAAATAAACATGGTAAAATGTCCTTTGTCAGACAATCAAGACAAGTGTGTAATTTTTTTCACACATGGTTGTCAAATTCTCTCTCACATTCTTACTTTGCCAAAGCACTGCTTCTTCGCTCACGTATCACCGTCACACGAATTTGTCCGGGATATTCCATCTCATTTTCAATACGTCCGGCAATGTTGTGCGCCAATGAATCCGCGAGCAAGTCATCCACGCGTTCCGGTTCCACAAGCACTCGGATCTCACGACCTGCTTGTATTGCATAGGTTTTGGTCACACCGTCAAAACTCATTGCTATCTCCTCTAATTTTTCGAGACGTTTAATGTAGTTTTCAACGGACTCGCGACGTGCCCCCGGTCTTGCACCGCTGATTGAGTCGGCTGATTGCACCAAGACAGCAATAGCTGACTCCATCTCGATATCGTCATGATGCGCCCCCACAGCATTACAGATAAGGGGATGCTCTTTATATTTCTTGCATAAATCCATTCCCAACAAAGCATGAGGACCTTCAATGCTTTTGTCCACACATTTGCCAATATCGTGCAATAGACCTGCTCTTTTGGCTTGATGGACATCAAGTCCAAGCTCTGATGCCATTACGCCGCACAGAAATCCAACCTCGATAGAGTGCGCCAAAAGATTTTGCCCATAGCTTGAACGATACTTCATTCTGCCTATATACTTTACAAGCTCAGGGTGGATATTGTGAATACCCAGCTCAAGCATGGCATTTTCGCCAATTTTAGCTAATTCGTCCTCAAGTTCTTTTCGCGTTTTCTCCACAACTTCCTCAATACGAGCAGGGTGGATACGCCCATCGGACATGAGACGATCAAGTGCCACTCTTGCGACTTCACGGCGGAAGGGGTCAAACCCGGAAATCACCACGGCTTCGGGAGTATCGTCAATTATCAAGTCAATGCCCGTTGCTGACTCAAATGCGCGAATATTACGCCCTTCACGCCCGATAATACGCCCTTTCATTTCTTCGCTTGCCAAATTGACAACCGACACCGTTGTTTCAACAGAGTGGTCGGAAGCAGTTCTTTGTATAGCTTGAATTACTATTTTTTGTGCTTCCTTTTGTGCTGTTGTTTTTGCATCGTCACGGATATCTTTCACAAGCTGAGCGGCTTCACTCCGGGCATCATTGAGCATATTTTCTATCAGATATTTTTTCGCATCATCGCGCGACATACCTGTTATGCGTTCAAGACGCATTGTTTGCTCTTGCACAATTTGCTCAATATCATTCCGGCGCTGCTGTGTTTCCTTTTCCAGCTTCGCTATCTGGTCACGCTTTGTTTGTAACTCTTTTTCGGATACCTGCACTGTTTTTTCTTTACGGGAAATAAGTTCGAGCTTATTCGCCACACCTTCTTCTCTTTGCTTGAGCTGTTTTTCTTGGGCTTGCAACTTATTGCGTTTTGATTGGGATTCCGACTCAAACTCTTGCTTTCTGCGATGCCATTCCTCTTTGGCTTCGAGCATCTTTTCTTTTTTTATTGCCTTGGACTCTTTATCGGCTTCATCCAAGATTAGTTTTTTTCGTTCTTCGGCTTCAGTGATTTTGGCGGCAGCGATTTTATTTCCTGCAAAGTAGGCAATCAAAAAACCGCTTATTAAGCCAATCGCTATACCCAAGACGATCATCGTTTCACTCATGACACTATCCTTTTGTTACGTAAAGTGATTGTTAGTAAATTATTGGGGCTACGTACATTCGGACAGGCGATTTGCTTGCTGTGCTCATCACAAAAAAAACACCGCATCACTTTATGTAGTCTCTTAATAAAGAACACGCGCAACACAGTGGGTAAAAGCCCGACCTATATTTTGCTTCCACTGAACGCCCATGGTGGACTTCCGCTGGTAGTCCGGGCATTTCTGCACCAAAATGCAGTTGAGGCCTGTAATTTATAGCCGGAGCGCAATTCCCTAATGCTAAAAAATTATAGTTCTTTTTTTAAGCGTGCGACAACAAAAAATGACGCGGCTTATATCGTAATCGTACAATGCACTCCACAGAATGTGTCCATTCGCAAGTTTAATTGCACTCCATCAATACTACTTTATGCGTTAAAACCTTATACCTTATCCCAATAGATACAAGTGTAAAGACAGTAATCCTCGATTCTCGGATTATTGCCGAACTAAGAGTAATCACTTCATTGATTGCTCGATGGTCATTGCCATACGCTCTATTTCTTGCACTAATTGAGAAACATCTTTTGTTAAATTTTGATGTTGCTCATAGCTTTTTTCCGCAATGTTGAGCGCAGCAACTATAGCATGCGTAGCCGAGGATTGATCATGTAAGGAACCGCGCAGCAGTTCCAATTGTGTATTGACCTCATCGGCGGCAGTGAGGATTTTTTGCTCATCTTCACCACGCAATGTATATTCTTTTCCGCCTATTTTTACTCTGATACTTTTAAGCATAAAATGCGCCGATTTATCATCGGAGATTTATTGTCGAATGTTCGTAACAACGTAAATATACGCATTACTTTGTTTTCATGGCTCTCTCTGAGCAAAGAAGTTTTGTAAAAATTTCTCAAGTTCATGGGGACGACGCACAATTATCACGTTCACATCGCGCTTTTTTTGCTCGGCAGCAAGCAATAAAGGATATGTTTTCCGACGTGTTCTATAGGTTGTCAATATCCACCACAGAATTGAATTACGGCTCAGAAAGGCATGCGTAAAACTTTCATAATTGCCATGGATAAATTCTTCTTTTAAGAAAACTCGACGGCATGTCCTCTTCAATCCGCGCCAGAATACCAAGCCCGGGCTGTAATCGAGCCAGATTATGTGGGTAGCTTCGCGCCAAATCAAGTCCCTGACCACAGAGTAATTCCCATCACAAACCCATGACCCGGTCGCGGAAAGTGCTTCATTTGTTATCCGTCTAAACTCTTCGACCGAGCGTTCCTGCCACTCCGGCAACCAATGCAAACTGTCAAGATGAATATGAGGTATCCGTAATGCCTGTTTTATCCTTATTGCCAACGTGGTTTTCCCTGAACCGGAAGTGCCAACCACAACAATTTTGACGGGATCTGCTGTATCCATAATTATTGACCTCAAAACACAGTAAATTTCAATGTGCAGATTAGATGCAGAATGTTAAACTTTGTCAAAGATAATAGTTTGCCGTAACCCTCGCCACAGACAGAACGTCTGCACCATGTTTTTTCTAACATATTCACAATACCATGAACATACTTTTTATCGGTGGTACTCTGTTTTTGGGTCGGCACTGTGTGGAATCGGCTCTGTCTCGTCATCATACTGTCACGCTCTTCCATCGAGGCAAAAGCAATCCGGGCATATTCCCGGACATTGAACATCTCTATGGCGATCGCAAACATGATGCCCAAGCACTTTTTCATCGAAAATGGGATGCAGTCATTGACACCTGCGCCTATCTTCCCGGCGATATTGATTCAATTGCCCAAGCATTGGCAGGCAATATCGGATTTTATCAATGTATCTCCAGTGTTTCTGTCTATGCAGACAATGCAATACATGGTATTAATGAAGAATATCCGGCTGCTGTAATGCCACCTGATGCCGACACGACAACATTTGCAATGGAGCATTATGGCGCATTGAAATATATGTGTGAACAACGAGCACTTCATCATTTCGGTGCCGATAAAGTACAAAACATACGCCCCGGACTGATTGTAGGGCAATATGACCCGTCCGACCGATTTACCTATTGGGTCAGACGAGGTGCGCAAGGGGGCAATATCATTGTTCCCGGCGGCGATGCTTACCAAATTCAATACATTGATGTGCGTGACCTTGCCGACTGGATGGTTCATTCTGCGGAAAACCATATAATCGGAACATACAATGCTGTGACGCCCACACCATTTACAACATTATCGCACATTATAAGGCAAGCAGGAAAACACACTCATGCACAGCAAAATTTGCTTTATCCATCCGACGCGTTTTTTGAAGAACAGGGTATAGCCCCTTGGTCACAAATGCCGGTATGGTTGCCGTCAACCATGAGCGGTTATGAAGGATTTTCATCTATCAGTGCCCAAAAAGCAATAGCACAAGGGCTCATATTCCGTTCACCCGAAGACACAGTTCGTTCGATATACGAGTGGGATAAAGACCGTGACGATTCTGTGGCTATGCGAGCGGGTATTTCACGTAAACGAGAGAAGGAACTCATCACAATATTAGAACAAAATTCATAAATCACTGACTTTGTATGGCGATGGTATCGTAATTTTATACCGTGATTACAGTGATTTTTAATGTTTTCATGATTGATTTTCTTGGTTTATAAGGATTTGAACGACAGGAATCATCGAAACTATGTCATTGTTAGAATGCCATTATGAAGAATCATCGCCGGAGTATTATCGTTTTCTTTCTTGCTTGCGCGTATGCACTCAGCACCGCGTGGCTTGGTGTCAATGTCTATGATGAAGGCATTATCGTTACGGGGGGTATGCGAGTGTTTCATGGCGATATGCCCCATCGTGACTTTGCTTCTCTTTACCCTTATGCCTCCTATTATATTAGCGCAGCCATTCAGTTCATATTCGATTCAGGACTTTTACCGTTTCGAGTTTTTGCGGCATTAATTTTTGCCGGACTATGCACTTTATCCTATCTCTTTAGCATGAGAATGGGACTTTCTTCATTCTATGGAACACTATCTTCTTTGACGATCTGTTTATGGTGTGGTGTAGCGACTGTGTCGCTTCGTGCTGTATTTATTGCCCTGTTTTGTTCAATGGTATCATTGTATGTCATTACGGGAAACTATAAACACAAGAAATTGATTTCATTAGTGTTACTCTTTTTTGCTTCGACGATAAGATGGGACATTGCTCTCTACGGCAGCATAGCTTGGGCGGTGTATGTGGCAACAGACTATGGATTTCAGTGGCAGAAATTCATTCTGTATCTCTTCACCATCTGTTTCGCTGTTTTCCTTTTTCCTTTGCTCACCTTGTGGATAATGGGCGGAGAAACCACGGTTATCAAAGCGATTGAGCAAACTATTGTGTTTCCGTTATTGGAATTTCCGGCTGTTCGCGGCTTATCGTTCCCCTTGTTTTTCCCTCGATGGAATGGTGAAAGCAGATCAGATGCCTTGCTTGCGTCTGTGGCTTTATGGGCTATGCTTATTTATATTGCTATTTCAATTACACAATTGTTCATACAAAAAGGTTCATCTGATTCACCCCGGCATCGGCTCATGCTGACATTATTGGTATTGATGACAGGATTGATGAATCAGGCGAGGGTACGCAGCGATTTTGAGCACTGCATTCCGGCATTATTCCCATTCATTATTCTCATGTTTTATAGCGTGACGAATCAAAACATTCACAAAAAATACATTGTTGTGATGACGGTCTTACTTATAGCTTTACCCGGTGCTTTGAAAGGGAAGCAGTGGATACAATCGTTTTCATACTCACCGTTCACGGCAAAGTGGGGCAGAGGAATTTACAGTGAAAACTCTGCTGATTATGACTCCTTGCTTTCTTCGATTCAAAACATGACATCCCCCGAAGACCATATCCTAATCTGTCCCGAACAAGGTAAAACCAATCAAAGCAGCGATCTCTTATTATACTACGCAGCAGAACGGCTGCCGGCTTCATATTTCTATGAATTTCATCCCGGTATAACAGATCGGAGTGATATACAGCAACACATCATCAATGACTGCATACGCAGCAATTGCCGTTTAATCGTTCGCCAACAACTCCAATCAAATCAATTGATCAAAGAAAATAATGCTCAGATTTCCGACACACTCGACGGATTCATAGCCAATCATTATTACACAGTGCGAACCATTGACGGCTATGCTTTGATGCTACCCTTAAAATAATATGGCAGAGTATATTCAAAACACATTGGTATGAGGTGACAAAAGACAGATGCATCATTCATAGACTCGAACGAAAGTGTTTTTAATTGTCAGAATCCGTTTATGCCATTGAAAATTACGTTCATCAATCATGCACATCCGCAAAACCTCACTCATCCGGATACAACTTCACCCATATATGTCATCTCTTCAGACGATTGCGACAAAGTCATGCCCTAACGACGGTACAATTCTGCCGTATCAGCTGCTTTTGTCACTGCTTTCTGCAAATGTGTCAGCCCACTTTTAACCAACAAGTATTGGCATATTTCTTCAGAGAATGGTTTTCAGAAGCGTACAAAAGTGCTTTAGGATCGAAAACAAAAACACTCTTGTTTCATATTTATCACCCAAAAGGAGTTAGTGCTATGACACTCGTAAAATTTGAGCCCTTTCGCGGCTTTGAAAACATCACCCGCCGTATGAACGATATATTCGGCGATTTGGAAAAAGGCGTTCGTTTTGAAATCGGCGATTTCGCACCTCGTGTGGACATTTCAGAAGATGACAAAAATGTCTATGTTCATGCGGAATTACCCGGTGTCACAAAAGAAAATGTAAAAATTACCGTATCGGAAGATCGTGTTCTGACCATTAAAGGTGAGAAAAAACGCGATGAAACAACAGAGCAGCGCAATTATGTGAGAGTAGAGCGTAATTATGGTAGTTTTACCCGCTCTTTCCTTTTACCGGACAATGTCGATTACGATGCAATCAATGCAAAATTCGACAGCGGCGTATTGGACTTAGCATTACCGAAAATACAACCGCAAAAACCCAAAGAACGCGAAGTAGCCATTAATTAATTCCACCGATTTCATCACCACATAGTGGCTGCAACAGTAAAAGCAAGGGGTTAAAGAAAAGCCCCTTGCTTTTTGCTCGAATACCACAAAGCCGTCATATTCAAATAAATACAACGTATTATCGTTACACGGCACTCTTTACGGTTACTGCAGGGAACCACACAATGTGATTTCGCGCAATGTTCGTAAAACAATGATTATAACATTTATTATTTTTTAAGCTCAGGAGAAACAAACATGGGTAAAATTATCGGAATAGACTTAGGAACCACAAATTCGTGCGTTGCTGTAATGGAGGGCGGTCAGCCCGTTGTTATCGCTAATGCCGAAGGGGCTCGCACCACGCCATCTATTGTCGGTTTTGCCAAAAATGGTGAAAGACTTGTTGGTCAAAGTGCTAAAAGGCAATCAGTGACCAATCCTAAAAACACCGTGTATTCTATTAAACGCTTTATGGGTCGCAGACCGAATGAAGTTAATGATGAAGCAAAAATGGTACCGTATCAAACAGGTGCTTCTTCGGATAACAATGCTGTACGGGTAACCATTGATGACCGCCAATATTCACCGCAGGAAATCTCTGCAATGATTTTGCAAAAAATGAAACAAACCGCAGAAGATTATCTTGGACAAAAAGTCACCGAAGCCGTTATTACCGTGCCCGCATACTTTAATGATGCCCAAAGACAAGCCACAAAAGATGCCGGCGAAATTGCGGGGCTTACTGTGCGCCGTATTATCAATGAACCGACAGCGGCGGCTCTGGCTTATGGTCTTGACAAAAAAACAAAAAATATGACTATCGCTGTTTATGATTTAGGCGGCGGTACTTTCGATGTTTCTATTCTTGAATTAGGCGATGGTGTTTTTGAAGTAAAATCTACCAATGGCGATACTCATCTCGGCGGCGATAACTTTGACCAGAGAATGATTGATTTCCTTGCCGATGAATTTCAAAAGCAAGAAAACATTGACCTTCGTAAAGATCCGATGGCTCTTCAACGTTTGCGCGAAGCAGGCGAAAAAGCAAAAATCGAGCTTTCTCAAATGCTGCAAACCGATGTCAATCTTCCGTTTATTACTGCAACACAAGATGGTCCGAAACACTTAAACCTCACTATTTCACGTGCTAAATTTGAATCATTATGTGCTGATTTATTTGACCGCACACTGAAACCGTGCGAACTTGCTTTGCGTGATGCCAAATTAACACCAAGTCAAATTGACGAAGTTATTTTGGTAGGTGGCTCCACTCGTATTCCCAAAATTCAAGAAATCGTGAAAAATTTCTTCGGCAAAGAACCTTCAAAAGGCGTAAACCCCGATGAAGTTGTGGCGGTAGGTGCTGCCATACAGGGCGGTGTCTTGGCAGGCGACGTGACCGATGTTCTCTTACTTGACGTTACTCCGCTTACGCTTGGCATCGAAACACTCGGCGGCGTTATGACTCCGATGATTCCGGCAAATACCACTATTCCAACCAAGAAATCAGAAGTATTTTCCACAGCAACAGATAGCCAAACATCAGTAGAGATTCATATTTTGCAAGGCGAAAGACCGATGGCGCGCGATAATCGTTCGCTCGGACGTTTCCACCTTGACGGCATTCCACCGGCACCACGCGGCATTCCTCAAGTTGAAGTAACCTTCGATATTGATGCAAACGGTATTCTTAATGTTTCTGCAAAAGATAAAGCAAGCAATAAAGAACAAAATATCCGCATCACATCGTCATCGGGACTTGCCCAAGATGAAATCGAAAAAATGAAACGTGAAGCTCAGGAACATTCAGCCGAAGATAAAAAACGCAAAGAAGAAATCGAAGTGCGCAATCAAGCTGATAATCTTGTATATTCCACCGACAAACAACTTAAAGATCTCGGTGATAAAATGCCTGCAGACGGCAAAGCAAAAATCGAAGATGCCAAAGAAAAGCTTGCCGATGCCATTAAAAATAATGGGGATATACGCAGCGCAATGGACACACTTAATCAAATCTGGAGCGAAGTGTCCACACAAATGTATCAAAATGCCGGACCTGCTCAGGAGCAACCGCAAGCCGATGCACAAGCCGGACAACAACAAAACAATGTCGAAGAAGCAGATTATACTATCGTGGATGATAAAAACTAATTTTTATTATTGTGCAATCACTCAAAAGCCGAAGGAAATATTTTCTTCGGCTTTTTTTATGTACAATCAATATTCTACGTAAATTGTGTATCAGATCATGTATTGTTTACTTTTCAACCCATCAGATGAAAATACTTTTTATCACATCCACGAACTCCGATAATCTTGAAGATGGATTATTGCACGGTTTCCGCAGCATATTCGGTGCTGACTGTGTAGATTTTCCGAAAAAAGAAATGATGTACGATAATTTTTCGGCAGTTCCCGCCGATCAATGCTATGGGCGATTATTTACATTATGGCGCACTTTACCGGATATACCTGTGAACAGAACGGATATTGAACGACGTGTCAAACAAGGTGATTTCGATTGTATCATTATGGGTTCCATCCACCGCGTACAGCCCTGGTACCGAGCTTTATTCCCATATTTAACCAAGCGTAATACAATTATAATTGACGGTGAAGACAGAAATGCTTTAGTGCGGCATGCGGCATTGCGTTTTCTGTATTTTAAACGAGAATTAACGCCAAAAACCGGTTCGTATTTTTGGGGAAGAATTATTCCGTCACAACTGTATTCCCGTGTTCGCTTCTATCCTTCATGCGTGCTGCCTATTAGTTTTTGTTTTCCAAAAGAAAAAATTACCGACGGCATAACAGCCCATCACAAAAAATCCTTGTTTCAAAGTCATATCGTGGATCAAGAAATTACGGATTCTTCCATAATCCGACAAGGATCCACCATATCAGACAGATATATTTTCGACACAGAACAAGATTATTATCACAATTTGCAACAGGCACGTTTTGGCATTACCACAAAACGAGGAGGTTGGGATTGCTTGCGCCATTATGAAATTGCAGCCAATGGCGCCGTGCAATGCTTTCGGGACTATTCCCAAAAACCGATTTCTTGCGCACCGAATGAATTGCAACACGGCGTGAATATGATCGAGTACAGAAATGCCCAAGACCTTACCGAAAAAATCAATGCCGTCACTGACTCTGATTATGAGCATTTGCTGCATCATTCTTATCAGTGGATTCACAATCAAACAACAGAAAAACGCGCAAAATATATACTCGATCTCCGCCGTGCATTATTAGAAAACTGATATTTTCCGCATATAATAATTCTGTCCGTTGCTTTCGGCTGCGTATATTGCAAATAAAAATTACTGATTTCATAATCCCCAAAGGATGATACTATGTATTCTCGTGTCATGTCCGCATCTGTTTTTGGTATTAGCGCTTTCTCTGTTGAAGTAGAAGCACATCTTGAAAATCAGATTCCATCCATAAGTGTTGTCGGCTTGCCCGATTCGGCGGTTCGTGAATCGCGCGAGCGTGTTGTAGCTGCTATAAAAAATTCCGATTACCCTTTTCCGCTCAAAAAAATAACCATCAATTTGGCACCTGCAGATATTCGTAAAGAGGGAAGTGCCTTCGATTTACCTATCGCTATCGGTATTTTGAAAGCTGTCGGAATGATTGAAGACGGCTTGGAAAATACATTGCTGTTAGGTGAGCTTGCTCTTGACGGCACCTTACGTCCAGTGCATGGGATATTATCCATAGCTGTCGAAGCCGCAAAACAAGGATTTACACGCATCTTATTACCTGCCGACAATGCCGACGAAGCCGCTCTGTCACCTGATTTGGAAGTAATACCGCTGACATCATTGGGCGAGGCAGTGCGTTTTCTTAATAAAGAACACACTATTCCACCACGCTCTGTTGATGTGAATGCTTTGTTCAGCTCGCATGATTATTCTGCTTTTGACTTGGCGGATGTCAAAGGCCAGGAGAATGTAAAAAGAGCAATGGAAGTTGCTGCCGCCGGCGGACACAACATTATCATGATAGGTCCTCCGGGAAGCGGCAAAACGATGTTAGCCAAACGCATACCTTCAATTTTACCGCCCCTGACACTTGACGAAGCTTTAGAAACAACCAAAATCCACTCCGTGACGGGTTTATTACCTTCGGGAACGGCATTGGTAACTGTGCGTCCTTTTCGTGCTCCCCACCACACAATTTCCGATGCGGCATTAGTTGGCGGCGGTATGGGCATTGTACGAGCAGGTGAGATATCTATGGCTCATCATGGTGTATTATTCATGGATGAGTTACCGGAGTTTGCACGCAATGTGCTCGAAGTATTGCGCCAACCCTTGGAAGATAAACGAATCTCTATTTCACGAACCAAAATGACAGTAGAATTTCCGGCAAATTTTATGTTAGTATGTTCAATGAATCCATGCCCTTGTGGTCATTTTGGTAATCCACAACAACAATGTTCATGCACTCCGCAGCAAATCCAACGCTATATGGCTAAAATATCGGGTCCATTACTCGACCGTATTGACATCCATTGTGAAGTACCGGCTGTAAAATATCAAGAACTTGCCGACTCACGCTCGGGAGAATCGTCGGCAGCGGTGAGAGAAAGGGTTGTAAAAGCGCGACAAAAACAAGAACAGCGCTTTATACAAAGAGAGGGAGTATTTAAGAATGCAGATATGAGTTCACGCGATATTCGCACTTTTTGCACACTCACGCCCGCCGGATCGGAATTAGTAAAAATGGCAATGACTAAACTCGGTTTTTCTGCAAGAGCTTTCGACAGAATATTAAAAGTCGCTCGTACCATTGCCGACCTTGCCGACAGCGATATTATTGAGCCGCATCATATCAGCGAAGCAATACAATATCGTAATTTGGACAGACAATACTGGAACGCATAATTTTTTACTGCAAGAACTATTTCTCATAGAATAATGACCTTAGAATTACACGACTCTATTTTACAATCCATAGGCGCACTTGCCGACCGTCATGCCATTCGTTTGTATGTCGTAGGCGGATATGTACGTGATTATTTTATCGGTGATGCCGTTAAAGATATAGACTTTACCGTTGTGGGTGATGCCTTGCAATTTGCCGAAATTGTTGCTGCACATTTTCATTCAAGAGCTGTTGTATATGAGCGTTTTCGCACTGCGCTTGTTCCTGTGGGAGAATATAAATTAGAATTTGTAGGCACACGAAAAGAAGAATATCAGGCACAAAGCAGAAAACCTATAGTTACTGAAGGCACTTTACTTGATGATTTACGTCGTCGGGATTTCACTATTAATGCTCTTGCCATAGGATTAAACAGCGATAATTATGGCGAATTTATTGACGTATTCGGTGGTATTGCAGATATACAATCACGTTTACTGCGCACACCACTCGATCCACATATTACATTTAGCGATGACCCTTTACGAATGTTAAGAGCTGCTCGCTTTGCGGCGCGTTTGCAATTTCAATTGCCTGCCGATATATTGGTTGCGATGAAAGAAATGGCTTCACGTATTACCATTATTTCACAAGAACGTATTAGCGATGAATTTTTAAAAACATTAGCAGCATCAAAACCAAGCATTGGGCTGAAAATACTATTCGACACGGGACTTATGGAGTATATTTTCCCGGAAGTGTATCGGCTTGGCGGCGTAGAATTAGTCCAAATCGGTGAACAAGAATATGCGCATAAAGATGTATTTTTACATACACTCCAAGTACTTGACAATGTAGCCCTTGTTTCGGACAATATCTGGCTACGCTTTGCCACTCTGATGCACGATATTGCTAAGCCGAAAACAAAAAAATTTATCAAGGGTACCGGTTGGTCATTTCATGGACACGAGGAAATTGGCGCACGCTGGCAAAAAAATATTTTTCGACGCATGAAATTACCTTTTGAATATTTGCCGTATGTCGAAACCATAGTACGATTGCATCAAAGACCAATGGTCTTGGTAGATGATGGCGTAACAGACAGTGCAGTAAGACGATTAGCCGTTAATGCAGGCGACGCTCTTGAAGACTTATTTACTTTATGCAAAGCCGATATTACGACAAAAAATCCTAAAAAAGCAGAAAAATATCTCCGCAACTATGATAAGGTATTTCAAAAAATTGTAGATGTACGTGAACGAGATAATCTGCGCGCATTTCAATCGCCTGTTCGTGGTGAAGAAATCATGGCTATATGTAACTTAAAACCTTGTCGTGCTGTAGGATATATAAAAACAGCAATTGAAGAAGCAATATTAGATGGTATAATTCCTAATGAATACGAAGCTGCACAACACTATCTTTTTATTCATAAAGATATATGGCTTGAACAAGCCAAAGAAATGCATTTCATTCCGGATTCACCGTCACAATAACCGCATATCAATGACATATTCTGACACATTATTTCAAAAAGGTTCCGTTATTTACGATAGAAAAAAATATTTCACGGCATCTTCTGCTAAATATGTATCAAGAAAAAAATCATTAGTTGATATTTTCTAATCTCTTTCATTGAATATAAAAAACAAGCCCTGAAAGAAAAATTGAAAAAGTATCTTTATTACAATCTGTGATAAAGTATTTTCTGAATAAAATAACTTTTGACAATATATTTGAGAACGTGACAATAACCATATTGTAAATATTTATGAGAATTTACAACACTGAATATTACAAAACCCCAAATTCACGGTAAAGCAATAAGCAGACAGGAATGCTTCTCTTATTTTTATCTTCTTTATAGTCAGATTGACATACACTTTATACTCAAATAAAAATAGTTGTAATTGTCAAAATGCATTTACATCATTGAAAATCAGGTTAATCAATCGTGTATATCTTCAAAATCACTTTCATCCTGGTGTACTTTCGGTGTTAGAAAATGCAGTTGTCTCATCTGTTCACATAAAACATGAACCTTACGGTTTTACCATGAATTGTGGCTCGCTCACTACGACAAAACCTCTACAAAATCTACAGAACAATCATGTATTTCATCTGACTTGTTCAACATGACCATAGGACTACATTTTCTTAACTCTTTATTTGAGAATAGATAAGCATATATTTTCATCATACAAAGTACCTCATTTCTCTCTTTATTGCTATAGCGCAGTATTTTCTTTACTATGTATTAATGTTATCAAGTACAACCATAATTTTTCGTATATTGTGCTTCGATTCTTATGCGATGGTCTCATAAAATCTTTTTCACGTATCATATTTACTAACAATACATTACAGGTTTCCATGAAAAACTTGCTACTCTATTTGTGTATAGCCGTATGCGCTCCGTTCTTCTTTGTGCGATTAGAAGCACAGATACCCAAACTCATTTCCTATCAAGGTATCTTGACCGATCGCGGTGGAGATCCTGTCGTGGATGGAAATTATGTTATCACTTTGCGATTGTATGATGTTTCGACAGCGGGAACACCTTTGTACGAAGAACAACTGAATGTACAAGCAATCGGAGGCACTTTTAATGCAATTTTAGGGCGAACAACCCCTTTAACCCTCAATTTCGACAAGCAATACTATCTTGGCATTACTTTACAAGGTCAGCAAGAGTTTGCCCCCCGCACCATACTTGTGACTGTCCCTTATGCATTCAATGCAGAAAATGCTGCTGTTGCCGGTAGTCTAACGCCCAATGCCACAGGGGCTGTGTTAAGCATCAATTCTCTACAAGGAAATTTGCAACTTAATGGTTCCGGCAATATTACCGTTTCTCAAACGGGTAATGTCCTCACTATTGGCTCAACACAAACTGGCATTCAAAGTTTAGCATCCACGGATAATTCTATCCTTGTAACAAATGGCTCAGGACCGAACACAACTCTAACTTTAGCGACCGTTCCTCTCAATAAACTTGCTCCGTCAGCAGCAACAGCCGGTGATATTATCCGATTTGACGGCACAAACTGGATTACTTCTAAAGAAACCCTTTACTCCGCCGGAAATGGCATTAGTATTCAAGGACAATCCATTGCACTTTCTTCACAAAATGCTTCCACAGGGCAAGTGCTCAAATGGAATGGTACGGCATGGATTCCTTCTAATGATGACAATACTACGTACACCGCCGGTGAAGGGCTGTTACTTACAGGAACTCAATTGTCTGTTCTGCCAACCGGTGGGGATTTAAGCGGATTACACACAAATGCTACCGTAACAGGAATTCAGGGTCGTAAAATTGCGCAGACTCCACCAACAAATGGACAAGCATTACTTTATGATCAACAAAGCAATACATGGATACCACGCTTAGTAGATTCCAACCCTAATGATGATATAACGATAGGAACTTCAGCGGGTGGTGATCTCACAGGCACTTACCCGAATCCGACTATTATAAACGGTGCAATAACCAGCGATAAGATTGCTGATAATGCCGTGACAAGTAGCAAAATAGCGAACCAACAGATATTTTTAGAAAAAATCAATACTAATGGCGCAACCACAGGACAAGCTCTTATATATAACGGAACAACACTTACATGGGGCAATCCCGTTATTGGTGGTACTGCAGGCGGTGATTTAACAGGCAATTACCCCAATCCGACTGTCGCGAATAATGCTATCACTACGACTAAGATTCTTGATGCTAATGTAACATCTGCGAAAATTGCAGACGGGGCAGTCACAACAAGCAAAATCTCCTCCACAGGTGCAACGACAGGACAAGCCCTCACTTTCAATGGGACGAATATCGTGTGGGGTGCGCCCGCTGTCTCAGGCGCTGCAGGCGGTGATTTAACAGGCAATTACCCCAATCCGACTGTCGCGAATAATGCTATCACTACGACTAAGATTCTTGATGCTAATGTAACATCTGCGAAATTGGCAGATG
>JAYRWZ010000388.1:0-4654 GCA_041917875.1 Chloroflexota bacterium
AATGAGTTAGTTCCCAGCATGAAAAAAGGATTATCAATTCTATCGAATAATCCTTTTTCGCAAAGTAGTTTACTCAATACCGAAAGTACCACTTACAACAGCGGTAATTTCCTTTTCCAAGGATGTTACATCATTAATACCATAATCATTTATTTCTTCATGTGAATTTTTTGCCGTGATTTGAATAACACCCATTCGAGCAGAACGTAATGGACCAAGTTCGCGATCTGTTGCTTTAGCAATGCGTTCCGCACGATTTTTTGCATCCTTCGCTGCCTCGGCTTGAATCTCAATTTTTAAATTTGCTAACTTCGTATAATAATACAAGGTCGGGTCGGGAGTATAACTCACACCTTGCTCAGCTATGCTTCCAATATCCACAGACATTTGATTAATTTTATAGACATCTTGTGATTCCACCTCAATGGTTTGTACACAATTGTATCCGCGCACCGTGTTAGATTGCATTCCATTTGGTAATATATCAAAAACAGGGTAAAAATTGACAGAAGAGTATCGTACTTTATCTTCGGAAAATCCTTTTCCGGTCAGATAGGACAATACGGATATTTTTTGTTGTTTTAAATTCTTAAAAGCCTCCGCATTTGTCATTCCATAAGCAGTAATAGAACCTCGTAACACAGCCAAATCCGAGACAATTGATCTTTTAGCCGATCCGGTAACCGAAATAGTCTGATTTTGCTGAATATTCGTTGTTTTCCAAGCATTACTGACAATAAAGGCAGACGACATAATGCCCAAAGCCATTATTACACTGCCTATAAATCCACGTGAACTGTGTTCTGCCATACACTAAAATATAAATTGTGAAAAAATACTATTGTGAAAGTAACTGTAAAAATTCTTGTTCAGTCAATACTCTTACACCTAACTCTTGCGCTTTCATTAATTTACTGCCGGCATTTTCGCCTGCAATGAGATACGATGTTTTTTTACTGACACTACCTGAAACTTTTCCACCGCGCTGCGCAATTTCTTCTCCGGCTTTATTACGAGTCATTGAGACCATTTCTCCGGTTAAAACAAATGTTTTTCCTTGCAATGTAGTGTTCAACGTAGCCATCTCTGACTCAAGTGTTTCGAATCGAACTCCATTTATTTTCATGCGTTCGATAATTGACCACTCCGACTCATCGTTCAAATGTTCTAAGACCGACTGTGCTATGCGTTCACCAATCTCAGGCACTTGTACAAGTTGTTCTAAAGTTGCATTTTTTAAATCATCTATTGTGTGAAAAAATCGAGTTAAAATCTTTGCTACACCTTCACCGACAAAACGAATACCTAAAGAAAACAAGACTCTGGAAAATGGTTGCTTTTTACTTTCTTCAATTGCTGAAAGTAAATTAACGGTACTTTTTTCACCCCATCGTTCTAAAGTAGGAAATACGGTGTCTTTATGTGTATGTAAATCATAAATATCAGCAATTGATCGTAAAAGAGACAGGTCCACAAATCGGTCAACTACTTTTTCTCCCAATCCTTCAATATTCATGGCATCTCTTGATGCAAAATGTGTTATACGTCGTTTGAGTTGCCAAGGACATTCAGAGTGGTCACAATAATAGTTTGCCTCACCGTCAGGACGTACAAGTAAACTTCCGACGGGACAAGGACAAGTATGTGTAAATATAAATTTTGTGGATCGTTCCTGTCTTTTTTCAGGAATAAACCCGGTAACTTTAGGAATAACATCACCGCCTTTTTCAACATAAACGGTATCGCCGATACGAATATCAAGAGCAGCTATAAAATCATTATTGTGCAAGGTGGCGCGACTTATGGTTGAACCGGCAACAACAACTGGCTCTAACTCAGCAACAGGAGTAACAACCCCCGTTCTTCCTACTTGATATGTAATATCTTTTAGCAATGTAGTTTCTTTTGCAGCTTCATATTTAAAAGCAATAGCCCATCGAGGCGATCGTGCTACGAATCCAAGTTCTTTTTGTTGGGATAAGTCATTTACTTTGATGACTATACCATCAATAAAAAATGGTAAAGTTTCTCGATGTATCTGCCAATAATCAATAAATGAATAAATATCGGACAAAGAAATACAACACTGATGCGCATTGCCAATGGGAAATCCCATAGCACCTAAAATAGAAATATTTTGGGAATGAGAAACAAGCTCAATTTGTTTTGTAAATAAATAATAACAAGTTATATGCAATGGGCGACGCGCTACTTCTCGACTGTCCAACATTTTCAGAGTACCTGCCGCTAAATTTCTCGGATTTGCATAAAGTTTTTCTCCTTTTTCTTCACGTTCACGATTAATATTGATAAAATCATCTTTCATCATAAATATTTCGCCACGAACTTCAAAATCTTGGATTTGGACGCCATCAATAATCGGCGGAGTAACAGTTAAAGGTAAAGTGCGAAGTGTTTTCACATTTTGTGTTATATCATCTCCCTTCTCACCATCGCCACGTGTGACAGCTTGTACAAATTCACCGTTTACATAGCGCAGTGAGATAGCAATACCGTCATACTTTAATTCAGTGACATATTCAACACTATCCCCCTCAAGACCCTCGGTTACTCTTCGATGAAATTCTTCGATTTCACCAAAACTATATGTATTGGTTAAAGAAAGCATCGGAATTTCATGCAACACTGTAACAAATTCTTTTAAAGGTTCTCCACCCACTCTTTGCGTAGGGCTGTTCGGAAGAAGTAATTGCGGATACTTTTTTTCAATCGTTTGTAGTTCATGAAAATAATCATCGTATTCTTTATCTGAAATGAATGGTTGCGCTTCATTGTAATATGCATAATCAGCACGTCGAATAATATCATGCAGCTCACGAACGCGTTGTTCTAAAGTTGCTGTGTCCGTTGTATCGAATAAACCATGTTGCATAATGAACTTTAATTAAAGTAATTGTACTTCATTTCTTAATTTTTTGGATAATGATTTTAATACCATTTCATAGGAATGATCGATGAATGAAAAAATTTCAACATCTGTTAATGAGCCATCGCATATCACAGTATTCCAGTGCTTCTTATTCTGATGGTATCCGGGCTTGACGGCTTCATATCGTTCACGCAAATCAACGGCTTTTTCCGGATCACATTTCACATTGATTGATACAGGAAATTGTAATATTGACATTAGTAAAAATATTTTTCCGGCAACACGACATGCCATTACTTCTTCATCAAACGGGAAGTCATACGAAGTTCCTTTTTTGCGCAGACAATAGTCACGAATAATATCATGATTCATAGTGGTGCCTTCAATTGAAACTCTTCAACGGGTTGCCCGCCGATGAGGTGCTGTTGTATAATTTGCTCAATAACATCAGGAGAACACGAATGATACCAGACATTATCAGGATGGACCACGGCTATTGGACCGGCGGCACATATACGTAAACAATTCGCTTTTGTCCTTGCGATGGATCCGTCGTTGGTCAATTCTAATTCTTGCAAGCGATTTTTTAAATAATCCCACGACTCTAATCCGGCTTCTTTCGAGCAACATTTGGCATTTGTTTGATCACAGCACAGGAAAATATGCTTTTCAATAGCATACACTCCTAAGTCCACAGCTTTTTTCTGTGCTTTGTCAATAAGAAAATCAGGATGTTTCATTTTTTGTACTTGAATTATTGAACTATGTTACAGAAATACCCACAATGAAAACGTTCAGAAGGGTTGTTTAGTCACTTCTTTAACCATCAGAAAAAAACGATGTAAAAAAACGTACAATCACCATAACAATGGTATAAAAAAATCCCCACCATAATTGATGAGGATTTGTTTGTGCAGTGCTCAGAACATCATACTAACAGCCCAAAGAACCTAGATTGCGTTTTGCCACCGGATTGTTCGGATTTTTTTTGAGAGTTTCTTTGTAATTCTTACAAGCATTATCTTTGTCATTTTGACCATGATAACCAATTGCCATAAATAAAAACGCATTCTCGGATTCAGGATTAAACTCAGCCCATAACTTTGCATATTTTACTGTATTCGAGAAATCTTTGGCGTCAAGATAATTTTTACAAAGTGATTGTAAAACAGACTCTACGTCTGATTTTTGTAAGGATGCATTACTTTTTGAATATTCATACGCTGCAAGTAAAACCGCGCGTGCGGAATCGTTTTTTGCAATCGAAGCGAAAGAATTTGCCAGCATTCTACGGGCATACATACTACTTGGGTCTGCTGCAATATATTCCTTGAAAACAGGGATTGCATCCGCTGCTTTATTGTCAGAAAACAAGTTTACACCAATAAACAGTTTAGCTTTTATTGTGTTTTCATCGCTACATTCCTTGATTCTCTTCGTAAATACCTCATTGGATTTAGCATACATTTTTTTATCTTTCAGCAGTAACGCATAACGAAACATAAGATTACATTTTTTTTGTGCTCCGGCAATTGCTTCATCGAAAATTGTAATTGCCAATGCTGTATCTTTCGCGTTTACGGCTGCAAAACCAAAACGCTCTAACTCATCTTGGTCTAATGTCATTAACTGTTTTGATTCTTTATACGCTGCAACGGATTTTTCAAAATTTTTCGTATTAAAATATGCTTGAGCCAAATAAATTGTGGATTGTTTTTTTACTGAATCGGGTAAGTCAGATTGTTTTACCCACGTTAATTGTAT